>JAZUFY010000093.1:0-8433 GCA_045640925.1 Bacteroidales bacterium | reverse complement strand
AAATGACCGCAAATTTTCGAAAAATCTTTTTATGGCCATTGTGCTTCGCATCCCTTCGGGACTCCCATTCGGTCGCGACCACGCTTCGATAGTTCACGGATATTGCCGGACAAGGACGTTGATAATAGATTCTCCCAATATGCTCCCAATATGCTCCCAATATGCTCCCACCAGGGGAGGGAGCGAGTTAAGAGTTAAGAGTTAAGAGTTAAGAACGACATTCGGGCAAGAAACGAATTACCTATGTTACGAAACGAAAACCGAAAACGAAGGCTCCCGCCACCTTGTATTGTCAATTCACTATTCACAAATCACAGGTTACAGGTTACAGATCTTATCTCAATAGGGTTACGAGGCCTTTGACGGCTTGCTCATCAGTCCTCTTGCTCGTAATAGTATGAATAGTCGATACCTTTCAGAAACATCTCGCGGCTGTTGATATCATCTGTGAGGGCTGTGCGAAGCAGAGCCTTGATGTGTGCAGAGTTGGTGGTGCTGGCCTTCATTGCCGTCAGATAGGCTTTCTTGTCTATAAGACTCCAATCCACACACTTGCTCAGTCTCTTTTTGAATATCAGATCCAGCCATATACGGGTACTTCTGCCGTTACCTTCCATAAATGGATGCGCCACATTCATTTCTACATATTTGTCTACTATCTCATCGAAAGTGCGTTCAGGCATCTTCTCAATCTGCTCAAGATTTTCTTTCAGGTATTCAGCCCTACAAAATAGCGTGCCATCTTTCCATATCGTTTTTTCGCGTATCTTTCCGGCAAAGTCATACAGTCCTTCAAACAGATAACCATGTATCTGCTGCAACCCCTCGATTGTGCCCACTGGTATCGAATCCAGTAGATTGCTCTCGATGAGTGCGTAAGCCTTGGTGCGACTCTGGCCGTCGATGCTGTTGTCGCTGCTTGTCAGCCAGTCGATAAACGTCATTGCCTTAGTGTTGGGAAACGACAACGCCAGTTTGCGGACAGTCTCCATATCCATAACATCGGTGTTGTATCGTTTGCCATCGGAAGCCTTTAACTTCAGTTGGGTAGTGGCACTAACCAACTCACTTCCTTCCTTCTTCAGTTTCGCCTTCAAGTACTTCCAATAGTTGCGATTTTTCTCGTAGTCGTCCTGCTGATTGAATGCGCCAATCACATCCAATACCGAGTAATACCACTTGCTGTCGCTTTCGTTCCACACAGCACGAACTTCGTGGTCGTTGTAGAACCGAATCGATACCTTTTCCATAGCCTACTTTCCCATTATTTTATCCGAATGTAGGTGGCGTTACCCGTGTTGTAGAACATATCCGATTCACTATTCACTAATCAAGATCTTATCTTATCAGGGTTACGATGCCTTTGACGGCTTGCTCGGCGGTGCTGCCGCTGCGGGTGTAGGTGATGACGTAGGCATAGGCGCCTTGCGGCAGGAGGACTCCGTCTTTGGTGCCGTCCCATTCAAAGTTGATATCGTCGGAGGCGAACACCTGCAAACCTTGGCGGTTGAAGATGGCGATGTGGAAGCTGTCGTAATGGTTAGAGGTGACTATCTTGAAGACGTTGTTCTCGTTTTTGGCTGGGGTGAAGACGTTGGGCTTGTAGAAGCCGAAGATTTCGATGGGGATGGAGAAGGTGGTGTCTTCGCTGCATCCCAGCTCGTTGCTGCTGACAAGGGTGACTGTGTTGGCACTATCGGCATAGATGTCGAAATAATGGGTCACAGCTGTGCCCGAAATCTTGTCACCATCGCCAAAGAACCATTGGCTGCTGGCTTGGTTCTGCGAGTTGTCGCGGAAATTGACCACGGGCACTTCGGAGTCGATGTATTTGGGGCTGTACTCATAGTTTATTATGGGCAGGGGAACCTGTTGCACCAGCATGTTGATGGCGGCCACATCACAGCTGTCGGAAGCGTAGCCAATCATGTAATAGCGGGTGTCCTGACTTGGCGAAACTGTGATGCTGCGATTGTGTTCTTGGTTGGCTAAGTCGGGGTCGTAGGGTTCGGAATACCATTCATACCAGAGGGCTCCCGATCCTGTGAGGGTCACGCTGTCGCCAGGGCAATGTTTGGCATGGGTGGGGTCGGCGGTGATCTTGGTGGAGATAAACGAGAGCGTCACGCTGTCCCAAGCTTCGCAACCTGCAGGGGAGGTGAGTTTGACGTAGTAGGTTGTCTTCTGAGTGGGACGCACATGTAGCGTGGGGCCGACGCTGATGGGCGATTCGCCTGAGCGGTTAAAGTGTTTGTACCACGCGAATGTGCATCCTTCGACAGGGGTGCTGGCAGTAACGTGCGACTCGTGGCCGTTGCAGACGATGGTGTCGTTGCTGAAGTTGACTTCGGGGTCGTGGAAGAAATAAATGGTGTCGTAAACGGTGTCGATACATCCGGCATCGTTGGCCACGATGAGCATGAAGGGGTTTTCGAACTCGGTGAAGTTGCGGATGATGCTGCGGGTGTTGTCCATGCCCATCACCTCGCTGTCGTAAGTGGTGTCGGCAAATTCCCAGCGACGGCTTGTGTTGCCCGTGGTGATGTCGGTAATGGTGGCCATATCGCCAATGCAGAGGGTGCGTTTGTCGATGGTGAGTTTGCCGTCTGGGGGAATGTTGACCTGCTGAACAAACACCCTGGAGGTGTTGCAACTGCTGTCGTCGGTAAACATAGTGAGTCGGATGGCGTAGGTGCCCGAGGTAGGAACTTTGTAGCTGGTTATCTTGCCGTGGGCGGTGCCGAGGAGGGGCATGTTGACATTGCTTCCGTCAAATATTTCCCACATGGTGAGCGAGTCGACCAAACGCCCCGCATTACTTCCTTGGTAAGGCACTTTGCCCATGGCTTCGAGGGAGATGTTGCCGCTACAGTCGCTGTTGATGACGGCGTTGATGACGGGTTTGGTGTTGTTGACCTGGCAATAAAGTTTCGATTGGAAAGGTTTGTTGGGGTCGAGGGCCGAGGTCATGACGCAGCGGTAGGTCTGAGTGGCCACGGTGTCGCCCATGTTAGGGCCTTCGGTGACGACGAAGTCTTCTATACGTGCCACATACGTTGGGTTAGTGCTGGTGGCTTGAACCTGACGGTAGTGTAAACCGTCCATGGTGACAGTACTGCCAAGGTTGCCGTTATAACCTTCGGAGGTGACATACCAGGTGTAGGAAAGCATACCATCGGGGGCATGGAGCGTGTCGACGGCGGTAGATTCGCCTGCGGGACATCCCGACGAGGTAATCTGCATCGGCTGGCAGTCGCCGGCAATATAGGCGTAGATGGGGTCGACGTTGTAGATGCAGTCGCTGGTGTACATCTCCACACGCACCGAGTCGAACAGATAATCAAAAAGGTTGATGGCCACACGTGCCCAAGGCTTGTAGCAATAGCCGCAAGTGGTGGAACCGCAGCTGCTGCCAGGGACACCTTCGAGCCAGGGGGCGGGAAGGGCGCCCGAGATGGCGGGGGCAGGCACATTGTACCACAAGCTGTCGGTCAGAGGAAAGTTGTTCCATTGTCCATTGCTGTTTTTGCCACATACGCGGATAATAAACTCTCCTGCTTCAGTTGGAGAATGGTCGTAGCGGCGTGCAACGATGGCATAGTCAATAAACAGAAGGGCGTTCATGGGTGTCACCATCATGGTGTAGAACAATGCCTCGGAGCCTTTGTCGTTGCCGTTGCTGTTGATGTCCGTGACGCAGGTGCCAGTCGATCGGGGGTCGCCCAAACGAATGCTGGTGCTGTGACCTGCGGGAATGCGTTGCATACCCGTTCCATTATGGTAAGTCAGTTCGTCGTATCCTGCTTCGGCTTGGGTGTAGATTTGGAAACGATGGTCGTGAAGGTCGTAGAAAGTGTAGTTGCAGCATGCCGCGTGCTGGCAATAACCCGAATAGTATGCAGGGTTGGTGATATTGGCGTGGCCGGTGATAGCGGGTTTGTTGGGACGGCTGCAGGTGCTGAGCACGTTGCTGCCTGTGCTTCCGCCAACGCCTTGCACACGGTCGCCCACACGGGCCGACCAATAGCCGGCACCGCCTGCCATGACGTTGAAATTGGTGGGATTGTGGAAACTGGGACAGGCATTGCTTTGCGCCTGTGCTGCCATACATCCCATGGTCATAAACAAAATCCAAATGATAGACCTTTTATTCATAATTCCAATTGTTGATGATTGCCAAATGTTTTCTTTATATAATATGTATTTATATTATTTTATTTAAACTCTTCTGCTCAGTTCGGGTAAAATGTGTGATTTCCATTCGGTGTAGTCGCCACGGATGATGTGTTCGCGAGCTGTTTTTACCAGCCAGAGGTAGAAAGTGAGATTGTGTATGGAGCAAATCTGTAAGCCGAGAATTTCGTCGGCATGGATAAGGTGGTGCAGATAGGCGAGGGTGTAGACGCGGTCGCACTCGGCATTGCTTTCGGGGTCGATAGGTTCAAAACAGGACTCCCATTTCTTGTTTTTGATGTTGATGGTGCCGTGGGCGGTGAACAATAAGCCGTTGCGTCCGTTGCGGGTAGGCATCACGCAGTCGAACATGTCCACGCCTCGCTCAATGTTCTCCAAAAGGTTGGCGGGAGTGCCCACACCCATTAGGTAGCGGGGCTTGTCTTTGGGGAGAATGGTGTTGACAATTTCCACCATTTCGTACATCGTCTCCGTGGGTTCGCCTACAGCCAAGCCTCCGATGGCGTTTCCTTCGGCCTCCTTGCTGGCGATGTATTCTGCCGATTTGCGTCGCAAATCGGCATATTTGCACCCTTGCACGATAGGAAAGAGCGATTGGTGGTAGCCGTACAACGGATCTGTCTCGCCGAAACGCTGCACACAGCGGTCGAGCCAGCGGTGTGTCAGTTCCATCGATTTCTTGGCATACTGGTAGTCGGCCTCGCCAGGAGCACACTCGTCAAAAGCCATTATGATGTCGGCACCGATGATTCGCTGTATGTCCATCACGCGCTCGGGTGTGAAAAGATGCTTGCTGCCGTCGATATGCGAGCGGAAGGTGCAACCCTCCTCCTTGATTTTGCGGTTGTCGGCCAAGGAGAATACTTGGAATCCTCCGCTGTCGGTCAGCAGAGGACGCTCCCAGCCATTGAAACGGTGAAGTCCTCCTGCCGCTTTGAGAATGTCGAGGCCAGGACGGAGGTACAGGTGGTAGGTGTTGCCGAGAATGATTTTGGCATCAACGTCCTCCCGCAGTTCGCGTTGGTGCACGGCTTTCACACTGCCTTGAGTGCCCACGGGCATGAAAATAGGTGTGGGAATATCGCCGTGATCGGTGTGGATAACACCGGCTCGGGCATTGCTTTTAGCATCTTCCTGTATGATGTCAAACTTCATAATTATCAACTATTCAAGGGTTCTGTGTGATAAGTTATCAACAGATGGTTGATATTTCATTGTGCAAAGATACGAAAATATTCAAAAATAATATATATTTTTGCAAAATGAAATTTAAAAATAAGAAAATAAAAAGTGCTTGAACATCAGTCACTCCTCGTTTTCTGCTTTTGAAAAAATCTTGAAAAAACTACCGAAATGGACTTTTCACATATTCTAACCGAACCTTACACCCTTGTGCTCACTTGCGTGCTTGCGGTAAGTTTCATTATGCTTTGCCTCTGTTACGGCCTTTTTGACTTCAAGGTGGGACGCCATCATCGTCGCATTACAAAACAGCCTCTCGACAAAAACGATGCCGACCTGCCTCCTGTGTCGGTGGTCCTTGTAGCACAAAACGAAGGCGAATGGCTCCGCAGCAATCTCCTTTACCTCTTGGAACAGGATTATCCCGATTTTGAAGTGGTCGTGGTCGACTATGTCTCTTCCGACGACACCAAGTTTGTCCTTCAAGTGCTTGCCGAAAACTACAAACGCCTCAAAGTCGTCACTTTCAAAGAAAACGTAAGTGGTTACCAAGGCAAAAAATACCCCCTCTCGATAGGCATCAAATCGGCCAAAAACGACATTCTCCTTTTCGCCGACCCCTATTGTGTGCCCAACGACCTCCAGGAGTTTGGCTGGATACGCGAGATGGTGGCCGGCTATGTCCACGAACATGTCGACATCGTGTTAGGATTTAGTGGTATACAATACAAGGCCACTTTCTTCAACTGGCTTCAGCAATACGACAACATGGCTTACAGCGTTGAATATCTTGGTGCTTCCATTCTTCGCCATCCTTTTACGGGCAATGGTCGTAACCTCAGCTATCGTCGCAGCATGTTCCTCAACAACAACGGATTCATCTACCATTATTATGAGCCCTACGGCGCTGATGACATGTTCGTCAACCAGAATAGTCACCGATACAATACCTCGCAGGTTCTCACACCCAAATCCTTCACTATGGCCGCACCTGAGGCCACAATGGGACAATGGCGTCAGCACCGCAAAATGCGCACGACCACACACAGATACTACCCCTTTGGCCTCAAACTACTCCGTCTTCTTCGCCCCTTATCTGTGCTGTTTTTCTACCTTGCGGGTGTCCTTCTTCTTGTTGCAGGCACCTTCCCGTGGGAACTTCTTGCAATGATTCTTGCCTTTAAACTTGCATGGCAGATAATATCCACGTTACAATCCGCCAAACGCCTTCAGGTGAAGCCCGTCGTGGCATGGCTTTCCCCCCTGATGGAAATTTATTTTTTAATTTCAAATACTATTTTGGCAATATCTCCGTTAAATAGTAAATGATTTTTCAAAAACTTCGAAATCCCGATACTTCGAAGTTCTGAAAAAAGATTAAAAAATAACTTCAGTGGAAGCGATACTACAAAACGAAAGAGCCGTACGCGACTATCAGCTGGTCCTCGCCGCCCGAGACAAAGGCGACCAGCGTGCCTATGCCGACCTTATGCGTTTCTATCGCGAACCCGTCTACCTCATGCTTCTCCGCATGACCCACAACCCCACTGAAGCCGACGACCTGACCATAGAAACTTTCGGCAAGGCTTTTTGCCAGCTTCATTCGTATACTCCGCAGAACAATTTCAGCACTTGGCTTTTCTCCATTGCCAGCAACAACTTCATCGATTTTGTCCGCAAACAGCGCATGGAGACAATCTCCCTCAACGATATGAGCGTCCGTAGTGACGACGACCGCATCGAATACACTCTTCCGTCCGACAATCCCAATCCCGAAGAAGAACTTATCGATTACCAACGAGGCGTGCTTCTCCGCGAAGTTGTCAAACAGCTCAAACCGCGCTATCGTCGCATTGTCGAAATGCGTTACTTCGACGAACTCTCCTATGAGGAAATAGCCCAAAAACTCAATATTCCCCTCGGCACCGTCAAAATCCATCTGCGACGTGCCCGTATGCTCCTTGCCGAAATCATCGAGTCTCAACACAAGCATGGCCTATGAAACATCGACTATCCATTCTTTTGCTCACACTCGCCATTTTTGCCATGCCCGCACAGGCGCAAAAAAAGAAATCTTCACAATACGAGAAACGTATTACAGGCCTCTCGGCCACCGTTGATGCGGGCCTCCTCGTGCCCAATGTCAAGCAGGCCGACTTCTATAGTGGCCGCCCCGAAAACGACAACACCATCAATCGTGTCCTCAGAAGTCAGCAGTACGGTACCCAGATTTGGAACGAACTTGTGTCGGCACAACTCATCTCGCCCAGCGCCATACACTCCTACGAAGAATTCGAAATTGCCGAATACGGTCGCATGTACTACAAACTCACCTACCAGCTCGGCATAGGCTTCCGCTATGACTACGAGAGCGGCTGGGGGTGGCTCCTCCATTTCGACTATAGCCAGGTCACTGCCGCAGGACAATTCCAACTATCCAGCAATAACGGTACAGGCATCCTCGGCCCTCACCAATATGTAACCTGCGATGTCTATGGAGCCGAAAAACGTATGCTCATCGACTTTGCCATAGCCAAACGCATCCCGCTCTCGCGCAACCTTGACCTCGAACTCGACTTTGGCTTTGACCTCAACAACACCAAGGTGCAGGAAAACGGCATCCGTGTAAACGGCCATACTTATAGCATCCTCGACATCTGGGGTGGCCGTGATCCCGACATCGGATCCATAGGTTACGAATACATCAACCAGGGCGGCATCGGCATCGGAGGCCTCGCCGCTGTGGCCATCAGTTACGTTTTCAATGGTGCCACGGTTGATTTTGGCTACAACCTCTACTACATCCAAACCAAATACAAAGGCTACAACGACGAAGATGCCTACGCCTTCCAGCACAACATCTTCCTCCGCTTCAACCTCAACAATTTCTCTTTCTTCGGCAAATAACAAAGAATAATTATTAATATTATCAATTACCAATAAAAAATGATTACCCTTACAGACCTTTCGCAATCCGACCATTCGCATTTCGCCAAAGATCTATTCGAGTCGGCCTTTCCCGACGAAGAGCGACCACCCTTCGGGGCGTTGAAGAAT
>JAZUFY010000092.1:0-5531 GCA_045640925.1 Bacteroidales bacterium | reverse complement strand
CGCTGTGATATCCTATCATGCAGTGGGTTTCGTGTCCGGCAAGTTCCCACATGGTCAGCTCGCCGCCAGTTTCGTATTGGCGGAGCATGGTGCTGATAAAGTCTTTGGTGATTTCGGGTTCGAGAATCGTCATCAGCGGGTGCAGTGTGCGATAGGTGTCCCAAAGGGAGAACACCGTGTAGACGTTTTTGGCATGGGTGCGGTTGGTGGAATCGTTAAGGCTGTACACAGCGCCGTCCATACCGCGGTAGCGGCCGTCGATGTCGTTCCACAGGTAAGGCGAGGTGTAGCAATGGTAGAGTGCGGTGTAGAAGTTTTTGCGTTCGCGGTTGCTGCCGCCTTCCACCTTGATTTTGCCCAAAGCCGATTCCCAGGTGCGGTGTGCGGTTTGACGAATCTTGTCAAAGTCCAGCTCTCCTCGGGTGTGCAGGTTTTTGATGGCACCGGAGCAGTCAACGCCCGAGATGGCCACATAGAACTCTGCCTGTTTGCATTCGTTGGGCAGAATCACCAAGGCTTTCATTCCGTTGTCGAAATAGCGTATTTCCTTGATGGGTACGTTGCACTCCATGGCAAAGAAACATTTTTGATCGGGATTCCAAGCGTTGCTTTCACGCCAGCCTGTGAGGGTCTTTTTGCTCGATTTGTTTTCGAATTGAGCCTTGATGACCTTGTCGCGGTGACGCAGGTCTACCACCACGGCTTTTTTGCCTGCATAGGGGAAGGTGTAGCGGTGACATGCCACACGCTCGGTAGTGGTCAGTTCGGCCATCACCCTGTTGCGGTCGATGACCACGCGGTAGTAGCCTGGGCTGGCCTTCTCGCTGCGGTGGCTGAAGAAAGATCGGTATTCTTCTTGCGGCATGTCGGGCGAGAATTTCCAATCCACATCGGTGGTCATCACCGGCATGAGCAGTATGTCGCAAAAATCTTCGCAACCTGTGCCGCTGAGGTGGGTGTGGCTGAAGCCGTAAAGGGTGTCGTCGCTGTAGTGGTAGCCGCTACAGCCGTCCCAACCCTCCAGACGGGTGTCGGGGCTGGGCTGAATCTGGCCGAAGGGTACGATGGCGCCAGGGTAGGTGTGGCCGTGGTCGTCGGTGCCCACCATGGGATTGACATATTGTGTCAGACTATTTTGACATCCGGCCCAGCAGATGGCCGATAGCAGGACAAGAAGAATACTTTTATAGCGCATTTTTTGTGATTTGTGAATAGTGACTTGTGATTAGTGACTTGTGAATAGGAGGCGGCAGCCTTCGTTTTCGTTCTTCGTTTTCGTTCTTCGTTTTCGTAACCGTAGGTTTTCGTTTTCGTCCTTCGTTTTCGTTTCCCGTATGTCGTTCTTAACTCTTAATTCTTAACTCTTAACTAATCAAGGGCTTGTGGATAGACGGCAGCCCCCCTCAACTGTCATCCTTCAACTTTCATCTTTCAACTGCGGAGCTTGATCAGCGCTGCCGCGCCAAGGATGGCCACTTCGTTGGCTTTCAGCTGCGACATTCTGATTTCGCAATGACCTTGATAGATGTTCAGCAGGTGCTCGTCGAATGATTTTTTCAGTGGATCCAACAAAGGTGTGCCCACCTTGGTGGGGCCGCCCATGAGGAATATGGCCTGGGGTGCCGAGAAGGTGACAGCGTTGGCACAGGCTATACCCAGCCAATGGCCCACCATGCGGTAAGCCTCCACGGCCAATGGATCGCCCGCATTGGCTGCATCGCCAATCATCTTGCTGGTGATATCTTTGTCGGGTGTCGAGGGGTCAATCCAGCCCGTTTGTGCCGGAGTGCCGCCACCTGCTTGTGCGCGGAGTTCGACGTAGGTCTGCACGATGCCTCTGGCCGAGGTGTAGGCCTCTAAGCATCCTTTGCGGCCACAGCTGCAAGGTCTTCCGTCGGGTATCAGGATGTTGTGCCCCAGTTCGCCGGCAGTGCCTGTGGATCCATGCACCAGTTTGCCGTCCACCACTACGCCGCTGCCCACACCGGTGCCCAGCGTGATCATGATGAAGTGCTCCATGCCTCGGGCGCCTCCGTACACATATTCGCCGTAAGCGGCAGCATTGGCGTCGTTGCTGAGCACCACAGGGATGTCGGTATATTTGTGAAACTCCTCTTCGAATTTCAGCAGCCCTTTGATGGGAAGGTTGGGGGCACATTCCACGCAGCCTGTATAGAAATTGCCGTTAGGGGCACCCATGCCGATGCCACTGAGGTCGCTCACGGCGATGTTTTTCACCCCCTTTTCGCTGTCGCCTTCGGCGGCCATGGCTTCAATCAGCCCCATAATGTCGCGGACGTAGGGCTCCAATTGGGTGTAGTTGGTGGTGGGAATGCTGCGGCGGGCCACAATCTTGGCGTCGTCTCTTACAAGTCCTAAGTCGGTGTTGGTGCCTCCAACATCTATTCCGATGGCGTAACTGTTTTTCATAGTCAGATAGTATTATTTTTTAAAATGCAAAAATACGCATTTTTTTTGATTAGTCAAAAAAAACTTAGTATCTTTGCACCATGGAAGAACAGTCTATAGAACGTATCTTTTCGCTTGAAGAGATTGACTATGCCCACTTTTGGGGCACCAATGACAAGATGTTGGACTTTGTCCGCATCCTGTTTCCGAAACTCAAACTTATCGCCCGTGGCGAGATGCTCAAAGCGGTGGGAAGTGTCGAGGACATCGACTATTTTGACGGAAAACTACAGGCCATGCGCACTTATTACGGCAAATTTGGCCGCCTCACCGAGAACGCCGTCATGCAGATTGTCGAAAGTGGGGGAGGCACCCCCGATGCCGAAACTAACGAGGAAATCCTCGTCCATGGTCGCAACGGACTTTTGGTCAAAGCCCGCACCCCGAACCAGCAGCGCCTGGTCGAGGCGGTGAAAAAGAACGACATGGTTTTCGCCATAGGCCCTGCTGGCACGGGTAAGACCTACACCGCGGTAGCCCTTGCCGTGCGTGCCCTCAAAAACAAAGAGATACGTCGCATCATCCTCACCCGACCCGCTGTCGAGGCGGGCGAGAATCTCGGCTTCCTCCCTGGCGACCTCCGTGACAAACTCGACCCCTATCTGCAGCCGCTCTACGATGCCCTCCGCGACATGATACCCCAGCAGAAACTTCTCGGTTATTGGGAGGACAACACCATCGAGATTGCCCCCCTGGCCTTTATGCGGGGTCGCACCCTCGACAATGCTTTTGTCATCCTCGATGAGGCCCAGAACGCCACCTCTTCGCAACTCAAGATGTTCCTCACCCGCATGGGCCGCAATGCCAAATTCGTTGTCACGGGCGACATCACCCAAATCGACCTCCCCCGCAACCAGCAGTCGGGTCTTGTCCAAGCCACCCGAATCCTCGAAGGCATCCCAGGCATCTCTATCATCCAACTCGACAACAGCGATGTTATCCGCCACAAACTCGTAACCCAAATCATCCGCGCCTACGATAATATGCAAGAATAGAGGTGGGTCATAAAGTGTTCAACGTTGGAAAATGTGCAAGTTTTGACTATATTTTGGTTGGAAAATGTGCAGAAATTCGATGATTTTGGGTTGGAAAATATGCAAAAAATGATGCTTTATTGGTTGGAAGATGTGCAATAAGAAACGAAAAACTGCGTTATTTATGATGAATAATTAACGAGCGTCTATGTTGAAGAGAAAAATTGAATCGTATTTAAAGTTGTGGTATAAAGGAAAATATGCCCTGCTTGTGGATGGAGCACGACAGGTGGGTAAGACCTTTATCCTCAAATCTTTTTTGGAAGAAAACTTTGAGAATGTAATCTATCTTAATTTTATTGAAAGAAAGGATGCGGCAGAAGCGTTGTCCAGATCAAGGAATGCTGCAGATTTTATTTTGCGACTTTCAACCGTTATTGATAGGCCTTTGGTACCCAATAAAACCGCTATTTTTTTCGATGAAGTCCAAGAATTGAAAGGTTTTGATTGGGTGACCAATACGAAGTTTTTAATTGAGGATAACCAGTATCGATTTGTTTTTTCGGGTTCGCTTCTGGGTGTGGAATTATATGATGTTGCTTCATGGCCCACAGGATATTTGGCGCATACCACCATGTACCCTCTTGATTTTGAAGAGTTTCTTTGGGCTAATGGGGTGAATCAGGTGGTGATTGATAGGGCTTTTGAGTGTTTTGAAAAACGTTTGCCTGTTGATGATTTTATCCACCAAAAATTGACGACACTTTTCTCCCAATATATTTTGGTGGGAGGGATGCCTGATGCTGTGAATGCTTTTGTTGAAAGTCGAGATTTTAACAGAGTGGCCCTGGCTCACGATACCATAGAGCAATACAATCGTCGAGACATTGCTCAGTATGCCTCTGTGGATGAGAAGTTGAAGATTAAAGAAATCTACAACTTGTTGCCCGAAGAACTCAACAGCAAAAACAAACGATTCCAACTCAGCGATATTCAGAACCGAAAAAGAGGAGAGAATATAGGTCTCAGTTTCGCATGGCTAAACAAAGCAGGTGTTGCAATCCCAGTATATAATACTGCTGAGGCTGTGGCTCCTTTGCGTATAAATACGGAACGTCAGCTTCTTAAATTGTTTCACGAAGATGTGGGTCTGCTCACATTTATCCTTATGGACCCATCGTTGAAAGTGAAGATTCTGGATGGGGAACGTGATGTTAATTTTGGGGCAATTTACGAAAATGTGGCTTGTCAATTGATGTATGCTCATGGTTTCGAAAACCTTTATTACTATAATAGCAAGAAGAACGGCGAAGTCGATTTCCTTGTAGAGCGCCAAGGCGAAGTCCTCCCCATAGAGATAAAATCGGGGAAAGACTATAAGCGTCATTCTGCTTTGAATAATCTTCTTGAAATTCACGTCGGTACAATTCCCGAGGCACTTGTTTTCTGCAATAGTAACACCAGTATTGAAGGTAAGATAACCTACCTGCCTATTTATTTGGTTGAGTTCTTGAGGCGGCGAAATAGATACCTCGGGTAGAGAACATGAAAATTTCCAATTGATAACTCTGAACAAATTGTTTTAAAAACCATTTTCCCCTACACCCCAAACAAATGAACACTACTCCCAATTGCAAAATCAATCTCGGTCTTAGGGTGCTGCGCAAACGCCCCGACGGCTACCACGACCTCGAAACGCTCTTTATCCCTGTGCCCCTCTGCGACGAATTGGATATCACCGTTCTGCGTCAGACCTCGGCTTTGAAAGATGAGGACGGAGAAAAACTATGCCTCTTCTCACAGACAGGCATCCCTGTCGATTGTCCCCCCGACGACAATATCTGCGTCAAAGCCTACAACCTCCTGCTGAACGATTTTCCCCAGATGCCTCCTGTGCACATCCGTTTGGGCAAACACATCCCCTTCGGCGCTGGTCTTGGAGGTGGCAGCAGCGATGCCGCTTTCACCCTTTGTATGCTTAATGAAATGTTCGCCCTGGGGCTCTCCGACGATCAATTGGAGCAATATGCGGCACGACTTGGGGCCGATTGTGCCTTTTTTGTACGCAACAATCCCGCCCAGGCCCTC
>JAZUFY010000091.1:0-17499 GCA_045640925.1 Bacteroidales bacterium | reverse complement strand
AGCATTCTTCAAAATATCTTTGGAATCCATGTCCAAATGGTTGGTGGGCTCATCGAGCACCAACAGATTGGAAGGGGTAAGCAGCAATTTTGCCAAAGCAAGGCGGGCTTTCTCACCGCCCGAGAGCACCTTGACCTTCTTCTCGCAATCCTCGCTATCAAAGAGGAAACTGCCCAAAATGTTGCGGATCTTGGGGCGGATGTCACCCGTGGCAATATCGTCGATGGTTTGAAAAACAGTCTTCTCGCCATCCAACATAGCCGCCTGGTTTTGGGCATAATAGCCCACCTGCACTTGCGTTCCAAGTTTGAATGATCCCGTATAATCCTGAATATCGCCCACAACAATCTTGGCCATAGTGGACTTTCCCTCACCATTGCGACCCACAAAAGCCACCTTCTTGCCCGAGGTGAGGAGGAGGTCGACATCGTCGAAGACCTGCAAATCGCCATACGCCTTGCCCAAATGCTGCGCCTCGATGACAATCTTGCCGCTATGCGGGGCGGGTTGGAAACGGAAATGGATGCTCTCGGTGCTGACCTCATCCACCTGGATCGTCTCCATTTTGTCGAGCATCTTGATACGCGACTGCACCTGTTTCGACTTGGTGGCCTTGTAGCGGAAACGCTCGATGAAAGCCTCAATCTGAGCCACCTGACGCTGCTGGGCAGTAAGCTGGGCCATCTGTGAGGCTCGGCGCTCCTGCATCTGAACGACATATTCGGAATAGGGGCACTTATAGTCGTAGATGCGACCTGCGGTAATCTCGATAGTGCGCTTAGTGATGTTGTCGAGGAAAGTGCGGTCGTGGGACACCAACACCACGGCACCAGGGTAGCCCTGAAGGAAATTCTCGAGCCACTGTATCGACTCGATGTCGAGGTGGTTGGTAGGCTCGTCGAGGAGGAGGAAATCGGGCTGCCGCAAAAGCAGTTTGGCCAGCTCCACACGCATCTGCCACCCACCGCTGAACTCGGCCACAGGGCGGTCAAAATCGCTGTGACGGAACCCCAAGCCGAGGAGCACCTTCTCCGTCTGTTCACGCCTGCTGTCGCCCCCGAGGAGGGTGATATGCTCGGTGACATCGGTGTGGCGGTTGAGGAGACGGGCGTATTCGTCCGACTCATAGTCGGTGCGCTCGGCTATCTCCTCGGCCAGACGCTGCTGCTCTTGTAGCAGCTCGTCTATGCGGCTGAAGGCGGTGAGGGCCTCGTCGATAACCGTGCGGACGGTGTCGGGCACCATCTCCTGCGGCAGGTAACCCACCGTCTGCCCCGAGGCTATGACCAGCGTGCCCGTCTCGGGCTGCTGCCAGCCGCAGAGGATTTTGAGTAGCGTGGACTTTCCCGCCCCGTTCTTGCCCACGAGGCCTATGCGGTCGCGGTCGGCAATGTTGAACGTGACGTTTTCGAAGAGGTTGGTACCTGTGAACTGGACAGAGAGATTGTTTAATGCTAACATAATCAAAAAAAGGCTGCCGATTGAGAAACAGGCAGCCTTAATTTACAACTTTAGAATCTGAAATAAGACTACTGCAGGTTGAAGGAAACGGGGAGGTTGAACTGTGTACGGACAGCCTTACCACGCTGTTTGCCAGGTTTCCACTTGGGCATGGACTTGACCACGCGGACAGCCTCGGCACCGCAGCCGCCTCCAATGTCGCGGAGCACCTTGACGTTGGCCACACTACCGTCCTTCTCGACCACGAAGGTCACGAACACACGGCCGGTGATGTTGTTTTCCTTAGCCAACTGCGGGTACTTGATGTTCTCGGCAATGAAGTGCGAGAGGGCTTCAAGACCGCCGGGGAACTCGGGGTCGTCTTCAACGACGAGGAAGACTTCTTCTTCTTCCTCCTCTTCCTCTTCGACAACCTCAACCTTTACAAATTCCTCCTGAGCCTTGTTGGCGTTATCGCTGGCGTCGATGATGCCGACCTCGTTGGTCAGCTCGGCGTCGTTTTCAACAACCGTGAGGTCGGTGGCGACCACTTCGGGCTCTTCGGGTGGAGGCGGAGGTGTTTCTTCCTGCTGAGTCTGGATAATCTCCTCCTCAACTTCGCTCACAACCGTACGGTCGGATTTCTCCTTCATTTCCTTGTCGTACGATTTGACGTTGAAGGCGACTAAACAGAGGGCCAGAATAGCCACCAATCCGATTTCCAGATGCAGACCTTTGCGTTTTTCAAGGTCAGCCTTGGGGGTTTTCTTTGCTTCCATATTATTGCTTTTTAATTTGTTATTTACGTTTTATCGAGTATTTTGCATACTTTTTCAATCCGCTAAATTAAGAAAAATTCTTGAATTATCAACAAAAGATTGTAAAAAAATTTTTTCTCAAGCCCCAAAAATATCCAAAATAGGGACTAACCTTCAGGATATTTTCAACCTTTCTCTATACATGTTTCGCCCCTTAACAAGCGATATACCCCGATTCTTTGTCCAATTTTTTCAGGGAGGCCAAGTTTTCGGCCTTGAAACCGAAAAAGCACAAGAATCCTTGCCAATAAAATCTGTTATCAATAATAAGGTAACAGAAAGTCCCAAATGACCAAGGACTGACCAAGGTTTAACCAAGGTATGACCAAGGATCAACCTTGGTATTTTACCTAGGTCATACCTAGGTCATACCTAGGTCAGTCCTTGGTCATACCTTGGTCACTTGTTCTTATATAGGTCTCTTCTTTGGGCCTTCAATTTTGAAAATCGAGAGAACTTTTTTATGCGGTTCCATGGCTTATTTGAGGTCGGTTCTGTATATATGGCAAGGGGGGAGCGAAAAATGGTTGAAAGAGTTTATTGCAAATCACATTGCAAGTAGCAGATTTTTAGCACCTTATTAAATTTATCGATCATTATCGGTCGTTTTTCGCCGACTTTCAGAAAAAAGTCGTACATTTGCATTTTGAAAAAAATACAATTAATATGGATAAATGTCGCTTCATAATATGCAGGGCTTCGGCTGGTTCGGGCAAGACATATACCCTTGTGCGCCAATACTTGGCGTTGGCTTTTGATGCCGACAAAAGGCATGTGCGTGACCGTTTCCGCCACATCCTGGCCATCACTTTCACCAACAAGGCCGCCAACGAGATGAAGGAGCGCATACTGCGCGAGTTGGAGAGCATACGCCAGGGGGGCACCTCGGTGTCGATGGGTCGAGACCTGGCCGAGGACACGGGCCTCGACGACACGACCCTGCGGGAGTATGCCGAGATTGTGCAGCAATCCATATTACATAATTATACCGACCTTTCGGTGTGCACCATCGATAGCTTTGTGCAACGCATCGTGCGCACCTACGCCCACGACCTCAACCTGCCCAACAATTTCAACGTCTATATCGACAACAGCGAGCTGATACAGAACGCCGTAGACGAGCTCATGGGACTGGCCGGTGCCGAGGGGCAGGAGGAGCTGACAAGGATGCTGTGCGAGTTTTCAGAGCACAAGATGAGCGAGGGCAAGAGTTACAGGATTGAGGACGAGATAACCGCCCTCGCGCAAGAGCTGTTCAAGGAACGCACACCCGAGTACCTCGAGGCGTTGAAGGACATACAGACACCCCAATTCCGCGAGATACAACGCGAGATGCAGCAGGCCAACCGTGAGTTTGAAAAACAACTCAAGGACTTCGGCCAGGAGGGGCTGAAAATCATCGCCGACGCAGGCCTCGAAATCGACGATTTCTTCCACGGGAAAACGGGCGCAGGGCGATACTTTGAAAAGTTGTCCAAAGGTTCCACCGACGGCCCAAACAACTACGTTCTTGACTACCTGGAAGGGGACAAACTGGGGAGCGCCAAGAGTTCGCAGGACACCCGCAACAAACTGGCTCAAGCCAAGCCCCTTTTGCAGGAGCTTTACGGGAGGATTAAGACTTATTGCGACAAGGAGATGCCCCTCTACAACAGCCGCACAATGCTGCTGGCCAACCTGTATTCGCTGGCCGTGATCAACAAGTTGGAGGAATTTGTGGCACGATATTCCGAGGAAAACGAGATTGTGCACATCTCGGAGTTCAACAAACGCATCTCGGAAGTGGTTCGAAACGAACCCGCTCCGTTCATCTATGAGCGTATAGGCACACGATACTACAACTACCTCGTCGATGAGTTTCAGGACACCTCGCGGATGCAATGGCAGAACCTTGTCCCTCTGGTGGAAAACGGTATAGCCAGCGGCCACACCTCGCTGGTTGTGGGTGATGGCAAGCAGGCCATCTACCGCTTCCGCCAAGGCGATGTTGACCAGTTCGTTGCCCTGCCCCATGTGGAGGGCGAAGTGCACGGAAAACTGCTGGAGAAAGATGGGGTGGCCATAGCCACAAGATTGGAGAACAACTTCCGCACAGCCAGGAAGATTGTGGAGTTCAACAACCACTTTTTCGAGTGGGCCATACGCAACCGTTATGCCGATAACGAGGAGTTGCAAAAGATATATGTGGGCAGCAGCAAAGAGGCCGATTTGGCGCAAAATCCCATCAAAGAAGGTGGCTATGTGCAGATAGGTTTCTGGGAGCCCGACCCCTCGCGACAGAGCATTTGGAAACAGATTCTCAACGACATACGCGACCAGGTGGGCAACAAGGGCTACCGATACCGCGACATCACCCTCCTTGCCCGCGACCACGCCATACTGAGCGAGATTTCGGAATACCTGACCGCTGAGGGCATACCCATCGTGTCGAGCGAATCTTTCGTACTGACACAAAGCACGGTGGTGATGCTGCTGCGGAGTTTGCTGCAATATCTTGTGGACGGAAAGGACCGCTGTGCTGCTGCCCGTGTGCTGCTATATCTGCAAAGCCTCAAAAAAGTGGACATCGACTTCACCTCCGAATTTTCGGACACCAAGAGCCCTATCGACCTCGACGCAGTTCTGCAAAAATCGGGGCTGAAGCTGAGATGTGACAAACTGCGAGCCATGGGGCTTTACGACTGTCTTGAGGAGGCCCTGAGGATGCTCGACCTCCAAGGCATCGAGACCGCCTACACCGCCACAATGCTCAATGTGGCAGCCAAATACGCGAGCTCGCACAGACAGGATTTGAGCGAGTTTTTGGAGTGGTTTGACGAACAGAAGGGGCGCCTATCCACCAGCACGGGCGACGACCTCGACGCCATACGCCTCATGACCATACACGCCGCCAAGGGCTTGGAGTCGCCCATAGTGATGTACGCCCTGCCGAACAAAAAGGACATGCAGGACAACATCTGGATACACATCGACAAGGAGTCGAACATTCCCCTGCCAGCAGGCATCGTATTCCCCAAAAAGGATGCGAATACCATTTTCAATCAAGAAATTACGGAAGAGTTGCAGAAGAGCGACATGGATCGCATCAACCTGCTCTATGTGGCCCTCACCCGACCCAAGGAGAAGCTGATGATATATTGTCAGCCACCCAAGAACTCGGGCACCAAGGAGTTCACCTCGTTGCTGCAAGATTTTCTTGCACAATGCGATGAAGCACAAAGTATTGGCGAAGGGGTTTACGCCATAGGCGAGAACACATCTTCACAAAGGTCGGAGGAGCCATCGAAGGAGATCACCCCGTGCCAGTTAGATGGGGTGGTGTACCCAGATTGGAGCAACCGCATAGCCATAGCGGAGCAGTCGAAATCAGTATTCAACAACATCGAGACCCCAGCCATACGCCGAGGCAACCAAATTCACGAACTGCTCTCGCTCATAGAGAGCAGCAACGACGTGGACACGGCCTTGGAAAAACATCTGCACCTCAACCCCACGACACCCGAAGACGAAGAGGAGCTGAAGACTTTGGCGCACAAACTGATGCAGCACGAGAGCACAAAAAAATTCTTCCTGCCCGAATACGGCTGCAAAAACGAGTGCAACCTGGTGTGGAAAGGCGAGGTGCTGAGGCCCGACCGCATCGTCTTCACCCCCGAGGAAACGTGGGTGGTGGACTTCAAGACGGGAGCGCCGAAATTGGAACACCGCGCCCAGGTGGACAACTACTGTGCGGCAATCCGCGAAATGGGTTATCCGAAAGTGAAAGGTTACCTGCTCTATATCGGTGAAAACGACTTTTCGATAGTTAAGAATTAAGAATGACATTAAAAATTGAGAATTGAGAATCGAGAATTGAAAATTAAGGCGGCAGCCACCTATTCACTATTCACTAATCACCAGTCACAATTCACTAAAATACTTGCTAATTCAAAAAATATTTGTATCTTTGTTTGTTTAATATTTGATAATAAAAATACATAATATAATGGAAAACAATAAATTGTTCAGCGAATTTCCTCCAGTATCAACGGAGAAATGGGAAGAAGTCATCAATAAAGACCTCAAAGGTGCCGACTATGACAAGAAATTAGTCTGGAAGACTATCGAAGGTTTCAAGGTGAAGCCCTACTATCGTGCCGAAGACCTCAACGACCTGGAATACCTCAACACCAATCCCGCTGAAGCCCCCTATATCCGTGGCAAAAAAGCCGACAACAACGTGTGGGACATCCGTCAGGACATCAAGGGCGACGATATGGCCAAAGTGAACGCCCTCGCCATCGACGCCGTGAAACGCGGAGCCACCTCCCTGGGTTTCTGCGCCTGCAAGGCCGACACCAAAGAGGCCATGGGCACCCTGCTCAAAGGCTTGGATCTGAACACCGTGAAAATCAACTTCACCTGCAGCAAAGACATGCTCGCAACGTTGAAGCTCTTTGTCGAAGTGGCCAAAGCCAATGGTTTCGACACCCAGAAAGTGGCCGGCAGCGCCAACTTCGACATGTATAGCCACGCCCTGCTTTGCGGCGAATATCGTGGCGGCGAAGAGGCCTCCTACGCCGAAGCCAAAGCTTTGGTGGAATATGCCCAAGAGAACCTCCCCAACTTCCGCGTGCTGACCATGAACGGCCGCCATCTCCACAACGCAGGCAGCAACATCGTGCAGGAACTCGGCTTCACCCTCGCGGCAGCCAACGACATGATGGCCCACCTCACCGATATGGGTGTGAAGGTAGGCACCGTGGCCACCAACATGATGTTCAACTTCGCCACAGGCAGCACCTACTTCATGGAAATTGCCAAAATCCGTGCCGCCCGTCTGCTTTGGAGCAAAATCGTGGAACAGTACAACCCCTGCTGCGACTGCTGCTACAAGGTGTTCATCAACGCCACCTCCTCGACCTGGAACAAGAGCGTCTTCGACCCCTACGTCAATATGCTCCGCACCACTACCGAGACCATGAGCGCAGCCATAGCCGGTGTCGACTCCATCACCACACAGCCCTTCGACATCGCCTACAAAGAGTCGGACGATTTCGGCTACCGCATTGCCCGCAACCAGCAGCTCCTGCTCAAAGAAGAGAGCTACATGGACAAGATTGTCGACCCCGCCGCCGGCAGCTATTATATTGAAAATCTCACCAACAGCATCGCCCAATACGCTTGGGAGCTGTTCCTCGCCGTCGAGGCCAAGGGCGGCTACGCCAAAGCCATCCGCGAAGGATTCGTGCAGGCCGAAGTGGAACGCATCGCCCAGGAACGCGACATGAACATCGCCACCCGCAAGACCACCATCCTCGGCACCAACCAGTACCCCAACCTCCTCGAGAAGATGGGCGACAAGATTGAGAAAGAAAACGCCTACTGCTGCAAAGGCAAGTGCTGCGAGGCCACCGAAATCAAGCGTCTGCGCCAATATCGCGGAGCCGAGGCCTTCGAACATCTCCGTCTCGCCACCGAAAAGAGCGGTCAACGCCCCAAAGTGTTCCTGCTCACCTACGGCAACCTCGCCATGCGCAAAGCCCGCAGCGGCTTCGCCACCAACTTCTTCGGTGTGGCCGGCTACGAAATCATCGACAACGCCGGCTTCAAGAGTGCCGAAGAGGGTGTGAAAGCCGCCCTCGACGCCAAAGCCGACATCGTGGTGCTCTGCTCCAGCGACGACGAATACGCCGAAATCACCGAGCAGGCCTGCAAAGGCCTCAAAGGCAAAGTGAAAAGCATCGTGCTGGCCGGTTATCCCAAAGATATGGTCGAGACCTATCAGGGCTACGGCGTTGACGAGTTCATCCACGTCAAGACCAACGTCCTCGACAGCCTCACCAAGTTCCAGAAACTCTTCGGCATCGAGTAAGAGTGAAAGCCTTGCCCAAACTTGACAGGTACATCCTGTTCAAGTATCTGAAGACCTTCTTGCTGGCGATGGTACTCATCATCATCATCGTCATCACCTTCGATATATCAGAGAAATTGGACGATTTCTTAGACGGTCACGCCCCTTTTGGGGCGATCGTCTTTGATTATTACCTCAATTTCATCCCTGGTTTTGTGAACCTCTACAGCCCCCTGTTCATCTTCATCAGCGTGATTTTCTTCACCTCGAAGATGGCAGGCAACACCGAAGTAATCGCCATCTTGGGCAGCGGCATCAGCTACCGGCGTATGCTCCGCCCCTACCTATACGGCTCCATCCTCGTAGCCCTCATCGTCCTGGCCTTCGGCAACTTCCTCATCCCTATCAACAACAAGTCTTTGGTCGAATTTGAAGACACCTACATCAACACCCACCATCAAGAGTATTTCAGCGACATCCACTTTCAAAACAAAGAGGGGGTGCAGATTTATGCCGAAAGCTACGACCAGCCCCTTCTCCGCGTGAATGAGTTCCACCGCGATGTCTACGACTCCACCAACTGCCTCGTCGACCGCATCACCTGCTCCAGCATCATCTACGACACCGCAAGCGGGAAATGGAACTGCACCGACTTCTTCCACCACACCATCAACGGCCAGCAAGAACACATGGTTCACGACGATCACTCCCTGCGCAAACTCGATGTCACCCCCGACGACTTTAACAAATACGCCGTAGACATCGAAACCATGAACTCCGTCGACCTCTACAAACATATCCAGCGCGAGAAGATGCGCGGCTCCGATGCCGTGGTATCAGCCAAAATCGAACTCTACCAACGCCTCCTCAACCCCTTGGCCATCTTCATCATGACCTTCATCGGCGTGGGCGTCTCCAGCCGCAAAAGCCGTGGCGGCATAGGCATACACCTCGCCATAGGCATCTCGCTGGCCTTCGGCTTCATCGTGTTCATGAAAGTCAGCACCGTCTACGCCGTCTTCGGCAACCTCTCCCCCTTCCTCGCCGTCCTTCTGCCCCAATTCCTCTTCGGCATCATAGCCGTTTATGTCATCCGAACAGCCCCAAAATAAAAAACAACATAATGACCATCCAAGAAATAGAATCCGACATCATCGACGAATTTGCCTGCTACGAAGACTGGCTCGACAAATACGCCTACATCATCGAGCTGGGCAAAGACTGCCCCGTGATCGAAGAAAAAGACAAAACCGAAGCCAACCTCATCAAAGGCTGCCAAAGCCGCGTGTGGCTCAGCTGCGAACACCGCGACGGGCTCCTCTGGTTCAAAGCCGACAGCGACGCCGTCATCACCAAAGGCATCATCAGCCTCCTCATACGCGCCCTCAACGGCCAGGCACCCAAGGACATCCTTGCCGCCGACCTCCATTTCATCGACGAGATAGGCCTCAAAGAGCACCTCTCCCCCACCCGCTCCAACGGCCTCACATCCATGGTCAAACAAATCAAAATGTACGCTGTGGCGTTCTCCAACCTATGACACCCAACAAAGAAACCATCAAAAACGCAGTCATCAACTGCCTCAAAAACATCTACGACCCCGAGATACCCGTCAACATCTACGACCTCGGCCTCATCTACAACATCGACGTCGACGACGACCTGAACGTCAAAATACTCATGACCATGACCGCCCCCGACTGCCCCGAAGCCGAATACATGTTCATGGAAGTCAAACAAATGGTCGGTTACATCCAAGGCATCAAATCGGTCGATGTGGAACTCACCTTCAATCCCCCATGGGACTTCAATACCCTCAGCGACGAGGTGAAAATCGAACTGGGGCTCCTCTAAAACCGCCAACGCCATGAACCTCCACACCATCCTCAGCCGCGCCCACCGCCGCTTCGTCAGGCAGCAGGCCCCCGCAAGCGGCACCTCGCTGAGCCGCATGGCATGGAAACGCTTCTGCCGCAACGGCCTCTCCCTTGCCAGCCTTGCGGTCATCGGCCTCTTCGTGGTCATAGCCCTCCTCGGCTACCTCATCACCCCCGCCAGCACCCCCTACTGCAACCAGCAGTACCTCCAACTCGCCACCCTCAAGCCCTTCACCAAGGTCGATTTCACCTACATCGACGAAGGCCTCCCCCAGCCCAGACAAGGGCTGCTGCGCAAGATGCTCTTCGGCCAGCCCCTGCCCTACACCGCCGTGCCCACCTACCGCACCACGGCGATAGGCGACAGCCTTGCAATAGAGAGCTACACCGGCAGCACGCCCAACGACGGCGAGATACGCCGCGTGGCCAAGACACAGATCGTGCGGCAAGCCACGCGCACCTTCATCCTCGGCACCGACGGCTACGGCCGCGACGTGCTGAGCATGATCATGATAGGCAGCCGCGTCAGCCTCTCCGTAGGCTTCATCGCAGTGCTCATAGCCCTCATCATCGGCATCGCCCTCGGCGCCCTGGCAGCCTACTACGGCGGCTGGGTCGATAACCTCATCACATGGCTCATCAACGTGGTGTGGTCCATACCCACCGTGCTGCTCGTCATCGCCATCACCTTCGCCCTCGGCAAAGGCTTCTGGCAAGTCTTCATTGCCGTAGGCCTCACCATGTGGGTGGATATAGCCCGAGTGGTGCGCGGACAGGTCTATAGCATCAAGGAGAAAGAATATGTCGAGGCGGCACGCGCCCTCGGCCTCGGCACCTTCCGCACCATCTTCCGCCACATACTGCCCAACATCACCGGCGCCATCATCGTGGTCACAGCCTCCAACTTCGCCAGCGCCATACTCCTCGAAGCCGGCCTCAGCTTCCTCGGCATAGGCGTGCAGCCCCCCATGCCCTCGTGGGGCACCATGGTCAAGGAGAACTACTGCTACATCCTCCTCGACAACGCCTACCTCGCCCTCCTCCCCGGCCTGGCCATCATGCTCATCGTCCTCGCCTTCATGCTCCTCGGCAACGGCGTGCGCGACGCCCTGGACATCAAGAAATAGCCCCGCCCCACAGCTCCGCCAACGAAGCCACCAGCCAAGAGCCTTTCAACAAAAAGGCGAAAAATACCTCATTCGATTCATTCGACTCATTCGACCCCATTCGACTCATTCGATTCATTCGACCCCATTCGACCCATTCGACCCCATTCGACTCATTCGACTGGAGGACTCCCTTTCAGCCGACGCCGCCCGTGCTGCCAATTGTTAAAATCTGATGCCCGCAGACACTCCGCCATAGCCGGTAAGCAGTGCCACTTCAGCATCGCCCATCCTCCACCCGCCGAGCGGAGCTAGAGCGGAGCTAAGGCGAAGCTAAGGCGGAGCTAAGGCGGAGCTACACCGAGCCCTCAGAGAGGCTTTGGTGAGCGTTTTCTTATTAACAGTCGTTAATATTTGTGTTAAAACCGGCGCCTGGCAACGAGCCCCTCTGCCAGCCGTCACACTGCCCAAAATTCCCTCACCTCATGCACACACAAACCGCCATACGCCTCCACCAAGAAGCTATAGAGCAAGTGACGGCATCCTCCCCCTCAGTATATGGAGCTTGTTCCGCCGACGGCAAGCCCCAAGCGACGCCCGATGTGACAATGTTACAATGTGATTTCTATAGTTTGAAAAATAGCAGCAGGAGAGGAAGAGAAGTATTATTATATTATATTACATTATAATATATAAATATATATAATATATATATAATATACATATATATCACTTCGAAATAAAAAAAACACCGATTTCACATTATAACATTGTAACATTTGCCGTAACTCTATGACTACAACACACATACATCACTTTCCCAAAAAAATCACATTCACACGCTATTCTTGGCTGAGGGTGCAATTGTGGCGTGGCTGGGGTGGGGCGTGGGAAGAGGATGGGAGGGTGAGGGGGAAAAAATCTTCATCGGGATGAAAGAAACCCCGAACAGGCGATACAAAATACACGGATATCCGCAAAAAGGAGGCCTCACGACAACAGCTTGAGACCCAAAAACGAAAAAAAACCATAAAAAATAATAAAAAAAGTGATAATCTAAAAAAAAGTCGTACCTTTGCAAATTATTGTAGATAGGAATTATTAGTTAATCAATATTATAAACAATTAAAAATCAACACAAAACATGAAAAACATCTTCAAATTTTTCAGCGTAATGTTAGTTGCTGGTGCTATGCTCTGCAGCTGCACGGATCCCAACAGTGACGATCCTAACAACCCCACAACCCCCAAGTACAACATCACCGTTACCGCTAACAACGACGCTTACGGTACCGTTACTGGTTCTGGCGAGTACGACTCCAACACCGTTGCCACCATCACCGCTACTCCTAACGCTGGCTACACCTTCGTTAACTGGAACGACGGCGCTACTCAGAACCCCCGCCTCGTCACCGTTACCGCTGATGCAAGCTACATCGCCAACTTCGAAGAGATCGCTGGTGTGAACATCACCTTCGGCACCTCCCAGTGGACTGCTAACTACGTCAATGGCCAGCTTGCTACCAACGCAATCATGATTGCTGCTGCTCAGAACAATTCCAACCAGTACCCCATCGTTAAAATCAACAACCTTTGGGGAGATGGCGTTACCCCCGCTGTTGGCACCTACACTGGCGCTCACCGTTTCGAAGATGCAGGTGACGGCATGCACGTCAATATCATCTTCGGTGACGCATACGTATGGTACTTCGAGAACGACGGTCTCGCCCTCAACGACCACACCACCGCTGGTGACTGGTGGAGCAAATCCTGCACCATCAACATCACCGCTCTCGATGCAGACGCTATGACCACCAGCATGGTTGTCAACGCTGAGATGGCCTATATTCCCGACATTCTCACCTCCGAAGGCCTCATCTCCGTCGACCTCAACGACTGCACTGCCAAAAGCTTCACCGCTAACATCGTCAACCAGGCCCTCACCCAGTATCAGGGCGGCAAAGGCATTGCCAAGAAGGTCACCGTCAAAATGGCCAAATAAGTCTAACACATTATCAATATAATAAAAGATGAAAAAGACTTTCAGAACCATAGCTTTCGCTATCGCTATCATGGGCCTCACCGTGGCCTGCAACAACAACGCAGCTGAAGAGCCCGTCGATTCTATGCCCGCTCCTATCCTCGACACCCTCGTGGAAGAGCCCGTTATCGACACCACTCCCGTTGTTGAAGAAGAGCCCGTAGCTCCCGCTCCCGCCAAGAAGGCTCCCGCCAAGAAAAAGACCACCAAGAAGGCTGAGCCCGCTAAGGAAGTGAAGGCTGACGCATCTCAGATGACCGTCAACACCGAAAAGGGCATCACCGTCAGCAAAAGCGGTATCAAGCTCGCTAACGGCGAGAAAGGTAGCGCCAAAGTCGATGCCAGCGGCATGACCGTCAACACCGGCAAGACCAGCACCTCCGTCTCTGGCGAAGGTCTCAAAATTGCTGTCAAGAATTAAGGCTTATTCTTAATACCTACAAAAGAGCCTGGGCACGCCCGGGCTCTTTTAACATCTAAAGACCGACAGAATGAAACGCACAGCACTCATCGCCGCCCTCTGCCTCATTGGCTTGCTCAGCGGCTGCAACAGCGACAAGAAACAGATCAAAGAGGCCGCCATGGGCTACCTCAACGCCACGGGCAACTACCTCATCGACGAAGCCATGCCCTACGCCTCCAAGGAGACCCGCGAGGTCACCCTGCCCTTCTTGCGCGACAGGCTCATACCTCTCACGCCCAAAGAATATATCGAATCCAACACCCCGGCGACCATCGACCTCGGCGACATCACCATCAATGACGACACCGCGCTGGTGAGCTATACCAAGCACACTCCCATCAAGGAACTCGATGGCGAGATCCATCTGGTGAGAGAAGAGGGCAAATGGCTTGTGTACGTCCCCCTCGTGCTGCCCGAAAACATTGTGATGAACGGCAGCGACGCCGACACCGCCAGCATGGGACTCGGCAATACGCCCCACAGCATAACAGTCGATAAAAAGGACATCAAAATTGCCGATAAGGCGGAATAGGACAGCCGCAGTCTTTCAGCTTATAGGCGACTCCACCTTGCCGAGCCTGCTCAGCTTTGGGCTGAATGAAATTATTAGAAATATGATTATCCGCAACTGCCACTAATAAATGGAGAATTTGTACACAAATTCTCCATTTCCATCGGCTTCATAAAAAGATGAGCCAGTATCGAAATCTGGGAAATTTTGCGGCACACGGCTAAGAGAGCCGGAAAGCCTACAGATGCGCTATGGCGGTATCGATCTCGGCAATCACAGACTGATGCACCTTCTCGAAGGCTTCGGGATGATGGGAGTACCAATCCATGCTGCGTTCAAAATCCTCGCGCGAGAGGTCGTAGGTCAGCAGCAGGCTGTCGTATGAAGCTCGCATCTGAGGGTAGAGAGAATCGTAATGAAACGAGGTCTCGATGGCGTAAAAACCTTCCAAAGTGTATGCGTCTTTCAAAAAAGAGACCATAGTTTTCTCGTCCATGACGTCGGAAGGCACAATAATTTTGCCGCAGCCCTGCAGAAGTCCGCAGCAGATGAATAGAGCTGACAATATGATACTTGCGTGCTTTTTCATAATCGACATTGATATAATTAGAGAATGCAAAAGTACACAAAAATCATCAAAAAGCAATTTTTTTTTTGCTATGTCGCAAAATCTTCGTATCTTTGCAAATGATTTCAGACGAGAGATGTCGCCTCGAAAAACACGAATAAGGGAGTATAGCTCAGTCGGTTCAGAGCATCTGCCTTACAAGCAGAGGGTCATAGGTTCGAATCCTATTACTCCCACGAACATGCCAGCAAGCCTCACTTCTTGCTGGCATTTTTGATAAAAGAGAACATATTTTGAAAGTTTAACATTTTTTAACTATGGCTGTTGCAACAAAAACGCATTTCGTTTGTCTTATATATAACAGCAGAAAAAATGTTCGACTAAAAAAAATGTAAATTGATATGAATAAAGTCAAGAAAACAGCACTTACAGCGATTGCCCTTCTCCTGGCCACGACAGTCATGGGACAGCAGGATTTTTGCAAGGGATTGAAGAATCCGACATCCTTCACTATTGCGTCTGCCGGCAACTCCGCAAACGCGCAGTGGTATGGTTTCACTGGCAGCAAGACTGCCATCGCCAGCCAATGCGGCTATTGGGGCATGATGGGCTGGGGCACTCAGATTGCAGCCAGTCAGCTTGCCTCGCAATCATCGGGCAGCAGCTGCACTAACAGCGGCTCGGTGGACATCAACAACCAGTCCGACTACATGAACCGCTTCGTCATCAAAGGCCCGGGCAACGACCCCAGCACCGGCAACCGCCTCTCTTACCTGCCACCAGACCCCGGCTACACCAGCTCTATCCGCCTGGGCAATAACTGCGGCGGCACACACGAGGCCGAGATGCTGTGCTACCAGTTCAACGTGCGTCCGCAGAACTCGCTTATCTTCATCTGGTACGCCCTCTCGCTCCAGAACGGACAGCACTCCATACCAGAGAACCCCGAGTTCGCTATCGAGATCGAGAAGAAGGTAGGTAACATCTGGGTGCGCGTCGGTGGCGACACCTTGTGCTACATCCGTCCTACCCCCGCGAGCCCCGGCACCGATGTTGCACCTTTCTATCGTGGTGCAACCGGCACTCAGACCGGCGGCCAGTATGGCGAAAACCTCTACCTGCCTTGGAACAAGGTGGCTATCAATTTGAACGCATACCTCTACGAAACCGTCCGCATCAAGGTGGGCGCTGGCGACTGCTCCATGAGTGCACATTATGCCTGCGCCTATATCGCTGGCGAATGCCAGTCTATGGAAATTAAGACTTCGGGATGCCCCGCAGGTAGCTCCAACGTGGTGGATACCCTCAGAGCTCCTAAGGGTCTGTCCAACTATCAATGGTTTAAGTGCAACAGCGGCACCGACGGCATCAGCAGCCTCTTGGATGTGCCTGCAAGCATCAACTTCACGGCAGTCTCGGCTGGCGGTCCAGACGACAGCATCTATCTCTGCCGCACCAGCGACTTCCGCCTCACCGAAGGCCCCCATGCCGGCGATACCGCCAACACGCAGATTTTCCGCTGCGACATGACCTCCTATATGAACCCCAGCATTCCGCTCGTGTCGAAGGTCTATGTCAGCGTGCGCAACACCAAGCCCACTATGAGCCTCGACACCATCAAGAGCTGCGATGCCGACCTCTCCCTCATCAACAAGAGCTATGTGCCTGGCGATATGAACGGCTGCGACACCTCCATATCTAAATGGTGGTTCTACTCTGGCAGCACCAACCAGACGACCCTCATCGATTCCTCTTTCGGCGCCACCGCCCACCACCGCTACGACAGCGCCGGCATCTATGCCGTGAAGGTCCGCTCTTTCAACAACGAAGACCACACATGCTACACCGACAGCACCTACACCATCCGTGTGCTCGGACGCCCCACTCCCGTGATGGAGATTGACCCCGCCCGCGAGGTCTGCGTCAACAACACCGTCGCCCTCATCGATGCCACTCCTGGCAGCGTGCGCCGCGACTGGGTCCTCAACGGCGACACTGTCTTCGGCAACCGCCGCAACAACAACGCCCGCCTCTCAAGAATCTTTGAGAACTATAAGAACCCCATCGAGCTCATCGCCTACAACGGCCTCTATTGCCGCGACAGCATCAACACCTACGACACTATCTGGTGTACCGCAAGCGCTTTCGACACCGTTGAGGTGTTCCAGCACCCTGTGCTGCACGTCTCGGGCGACACTGTGGTCTGCAACGGCGAACGCACCGACATCACCGTCGAGGCTGAGACTGAGGGATGCCGCTACCGCTGGTATCTCGACACCCTTGGCAGCGCCATGATCTGCGAAGGCCAGACGCTCTCCACCCTCCCATACGCCGACACCTGCCTCTACTACGTCAAGGTCATCAGCCCGCAGGCCTGCGAGGCTTGGGACAGCGTGAACGCCTACCGCGTCAATCCCACGCTCTCCATCTCCCGCCACGACATGTGCGAAGGCGATAATGTCACCCTCACCTCTGGCGCCGCCTACACCTACACATGGCTCGCCTCGCCCGCCGACTCCACACTCGACATACTGCTCGACTCCCTCGGCCACGGCCCCGCTGAGATTACCGTCTCGCCCTCACAGACCACGACCTACACTCTCATCGGCCACGGCACCAACGACTGCAGCGCAGCACCCCTCACCGAGCAGATCACCATCCACCCCATCCCTGTGGCAACGATGGAAGCCTACCCTGCCTTTGTCGATTCGGACAACCCCGTCGTCACCCTCACTGACGTATCGCCCTACAGCGTGCGCCGCGTCTGGACCTTCGAAGAGGGCGTCGGCGAAGAATATACCTCGCCTTGCAGCCACAACTTCGGCGAAGTGTCGGCCGACTC
>JAZUFY010000090.1:0-9559 GCA_045640925.1 Bacteroidales bacterium | reverse complement strand
TCAAGACCGAGGATGTGGATGACCTGATATACGGCCTCGGTGGGGATATGGTCGATAACGGTGCCGTTTTCAATGGCGGAGACGACGAGTTCTTTCTTTGTTTCCATGATGATAGTTTTTATGGTTAATGTGGCTGTTGTTTATTTGGCACCGAGTATGGCGGCCATGAGGGCCTGGCGAACATAGACACCGTTCTGTGCCTGGCGGAAATAGTAGGCGTAGGGGGTGCTGTCGACATCGGTGGTAATCTCATTCACACGGGGCAGCGGGTGCAGCACGCGCATATTGGGTTTGCAGCCCTTGAGCATCGAAGCGGTGAGGATGCAGCTGTCTTTCACACGCTCGTACTCCAGCGGGTCGGGGAAACGCTCGCGCTGAACACGGGTCATATAGATAATATCGGCGGTGGGGACGATGTCGCGGATATCGGTGTACTGGTAGTATTTGAGGCCGGCATTCTTGATGCTCATCTTCACCGACGAAGGCAGCTTCAATTCTTCGGGCGACACCAGGTGGAAGGTGGCGTTGAAGTTGCACATGGCTTGAACAAGCGAGTGAACCGTGCGGCCATATTTGAGGTCGCCCACGCAGGCGATGTTGAGGTTCTCAAGGGTGCCTTGGGTCTTGCGGATGGAGTAGAGGTCGAGCATACACTGGGTGGGGTGCTGGTTGGCACCATCGCCGGCATTGATGACGGGCACCGAAGCCACCTCTGAGGCATAACGTGAGGAACCTTCTTTGGGGTTGCGCATCACGATGAGGTCGGCGTAACTCGAAACCATCACGATGGTGTCGTGGAGCGACTCACCTTTTTGGACGCTGGTGCCGCCTGGGTCACTGAAACCGATGATGCGGGCGCCTAACTGGTTGGCTGCGCTCTCAAAACTCAGACGGGTGCGAGTTGAGGGTTCAAAGAAAAGTGTGGCGACAACTTTGTCGCTGAGAATGCGCTGCTTGGGGTTCTTTTCAAATCCTTCGGCAATGTCCAGCACCTCGATATATTCCTCTTTTGAGAAATCGGTGATGGAGATGAGGTTGCGTCCTTTGAGTGTGCTCATGATGTTTGTGTATTAATTATTATTTTTGTTTATTCGATAATATTAAAGTCTGTTCATGCCGTCGATGGCGGGTTGGAATGTGTGGTCGAGGTCGAGGGCGGTGCGGAAATCCTTGCGGGCGTTTTCAATGTCGCCCATAAGTTCGTAGGCACATCCACGGTTGGCAAAAGCCTCGATGAAAGCGCTGTCGCATTGGATGGCACGGGTGAGGTATTCCACAGCCTTGGGATAATCGCCGTATGTGAACATCTCGATATATCCTCGGTTGTGCCAAGCTTCTTTGTAGTTTCCATCAATGTCGAGTATCTGTTTGTAAACCTCCTCGGCCTTGTCCATCTGATTCTTTTCCTGGAAGTACATAGCCGTGGCATAGAGGGCGTTGGTATTCTTGGGGTCGAGTTGGATGGCCGTGTTGAGGTATTCGAGGGCAAGCGGGTTCTTGTGCGCGGCATAGAGAATGCCGAGCTCCTCAAAGGCGGGGCCGTAATCGGGATAGAGGTCGCACACCTTGCGCAACAACGTGATGGCGTTCACCGTGTCGCCCGTCTCTTTGTAGATAAAACCCTTCATAAAGAGCGCTGTGCGGTTGCGGGGGTCTTTGGCGGTTACCTTGCTGAGGTTCTCCATGGCACGGTCGTAGTCGCGGCTGTAATAGGCAATCTCGCCCAGTTTCAGCATCGCCTCGTCGTTGTCAGGGTCAAGTTCCAGCACCCGTTGGAGCGACTTATAGCTGTGGTCAACATCTCCGTTGGCGAAATAGGCGTCACCTATCAATCGGTGATATTTGACCTCTTCCTCATTGAGCGAAATGGCTCGCGAAAGGTCGGTAATGGCATCGTTCACACGCCCCATCTTCATGAAAAGGCTTGCACGGTCATAAAGCAGATTGTCGTCTTTGGGATGCTTGTGGATTTTCACATCAAGGATTTTCAGATATTCTTCATCAGAGAGTTTATCCGAATTGCTTTTGTTTCCGCAACTTAGCGGAAGCAGCATCAGTGGGGCGAAGAGTATTAAAAGGAGTATTCTTTGTTTCATCAAAATATTGTAACGTGGAAAATAGTTTTTTATTATATAAAAAGTGAAAAAAATTGCATTCGGTGTATGTTTTTTTCGTTCGTTTCTTCGCAACAGTCGTTTTCTCGCCTCGGCATAGTGAAAGCAAGCTTCCCCTCTGCTCTCGGCTTAACGAAAACGTTAGTTTTCTTTTCGATTTTGTTTTATATGGTAGAAATAATTTTATTTATAGTTTCTTGGGTGGTTTCGAGTGTTTCGGCGTGGAGCACGTTTCGGGCTTGCTGCTCGGTTATAGGGAGTGTTTTGTAGAGGAGGCACCAGTATTCTTTGGTCTTGTGAAGTTTCGCCTCGTCGCTCACAGGGCGGGCGTTGATGGCGTCGAGGAGCGAGGTGATGAATAGTTTTGCCGCCTCGTAGGGGGATCCGTTGAATGCGTCGTAAGGGCTTTCGGGGTTCGTCTCGGAGAGCGAGGCTTTGATTTTGAGTGGAAGCAGCGGGTCATAAAGTATGCCGCGACCTATCATCACGTCGCACACTTGGGGGAATCGCTGCATGATTCGGCGATAATCGGCCACGGTGCAGATGTCCCCATTATATATCACAGGGTGTTTTATCAAAGATAAAGCTTCGCCGAAGGTTTCGAGGTCAACCTGCCCCCCATATTGCTGCCTCCCTGTGCGGGGGTGGATTGTCACGCTGGCCAAAGGGTGGTCGTTGAGGATTGGGATAAGGCTGAAAATCTCTTTTTTGTCGTTGAGGCCGAGTCGCATTTTTACACTCAGCCGCGGCTTGAGTTGCGGAACCACTTGGTCGAGTATCTGCCTCACTTCGTCGGGGTGGGGGAGGATGCCGCTGCCTCGGTGTTTGGCCGTGACTCGCCGCATGGGGCAGCCGATATTCCAATTGATTTCGGTGTACCCTATCTCGTGCAAACGATTGGCCAAAGCCACAAATTCGAGGGGCTCTTTGCCGAGGATTTGCGGTATCACGGGTATGGATCCTCTGTTGGCTTCGGGTTGCACATCGCCTATTTTCTTCCATGCGTCGGCCAGGTTGCCGTGGGTGAGTGACAGGAATGGCGACACGGCAAGGTCAATGGCACCTGGGAAACAGGTCTCATAAACCTTGCGGAACATCAGCTCCGTCAATCCTTGCATGGGGGCGAGTATCATGTTTTGCGCTATTCTTCGGTTTCAAAATCTTCGTTTTGCTCGGCTCTTTCGGCACGAACTTTGTCGATGTAGGTCTTCAACTTGGTCGTGAGACGGTTGCCTACGGTATAGGTGGGTTTGAAAAGCACACTTTCGGTTTGTGCTTTCGGGGTGATGATGGTGTGGCTTTGGTCGACCAAGAGGACGAAGTTGAGCAAGATGGCAAGCACACAGAGGCATTTCATCATGCCAAGAGCCGCACCGAGGAGTTTGTTCACGTTCTTGAGTTTGACCATTTTGAAGATGCCTTCGATGGCTTTACCCAGAAAAAAGGCTCCCGCAATGGCGGCCATAAAGGTGATGAAGAAGGCCGTGAGCACGGCTCCTTCACCTGTGAGGTGCAATGATTGGGCAACCCAAGTGGAAAGATGAACTGCTGCCCAACAACCTGCAACAATGCCTGCGAGGGAGGCAAGTTCAAATATTAAACCGCGTTTCCATCCTTTGTAGATGAAGTAGCAGAGCGGTATGGCGAGGATAATGTCGAGAAAATTCATATCGTTTCGGGGTGATAAAAACGAAGACGCCCCCGATAAGGAGACGTCCCGTCAAATACATCTTTGAAATAAGTAAGCACGTTATTATATACGCAAAAGTTTCTTTTTTGTTTCATTTTTTGTAAAAAAAATATTAGTGGTTTTTGTTAATGCGTATATTTTCAGTTAGTTGTGATAAAAAATAAATTCCTATTCCTATGATCAAACCTACCAAGGCTCCGCAAATAACATCGCCAGGATAGTGTTTTCCGAGATAGGGACGCGAATAACCAACAATCAAAGCCCACAAAAAGATTAATATTGTGAAGCATGTTGCTGAATGACGGGAGGTCGAGGCTTCTTTTGCTTCCTCGTTTTTGAACCGGAGAGCCTTGCGGTAACGGAGGGCGAGAAAGATGGCCAAGGAGAAAACATTTGCGGCGTGAGAGGAAATGAAGCCGTATTGTCCGCCGCAGGTGGTGCGGAACATACGCACGTCTCCCAAAGCGTGACACGGTCTCAAGCGGCAGAATGTCTCTTTGAAACAGAGTACCGAGATTCGGTCGGAGAGAAGGAAGCACAATGCTATGCCCAACAAAACAATCCACCAGTTGCGGGGCTCTTTCCGCAAAGTGGTGAATACGAAGGCCAGCACCAAAACAATCGCCCATGCCCAATGTTGACTTGCCACCCAAAATATCCAATCTGTCACAGCGCAATAATGGCTGTTTATCCAATAGAAAAGCTGGGTGTCGAGGTCAATGAGGCGTTCCATATTATGATTCTATATCGTCTTGGTCGTCCAACTTTTGGAAGATAAGGTCCTTGAGTTCTTGAATATGGAAGCCTGTTACGGCGGAGATGAAGATGGTGTCGATGTTTTTGGGCAGATGTTTTTGCAGTTGCTCCATCATGGCATCGTCGATGATGTCGCTCTTCGTAACGGCCAGAATACGTTGTTTGTCGAGCAATTCTGGATTGTATTTGCGCAACTCTTCGAGCAATACTTCATATTCATGAGCAATATCGAGCTGTTCGCAACTTACCATGAAAAGGAGTATCGAGTTGCGTTCGATGTGCCGCAAAAAGCGAAGTCCGAGACCTTTGCCCTCGCTGGCACCTTCGATGATGCCAGGGATGTCGGCGATGCAGTAAGATTTGTCGTCCCGATATTTGACGATGCCGAGGTTGGGTACTATCGTTGTGAAGGGATAATCCGCAATCTCGGGTTTGGCAGCGGATACGACGCTGAGGAATGTCGATTTGCCCGCATTGGGGAACCCCACGAGACCTACATCGGCCAGTACTTTGAGCTCGATGATGATCCAGCGTTCGACGGCGGGTTCGCCAGGTTGGGCGTAGCGGGGGGTCTGATTGGTGGCCGATTTGAAATGGTCGTTACCCAACCCGCCACGTCCTCCTCGGGCGATGATGACTTCTTGTCCGTCTTCAGTGACTTCGCCAAGAATTTCGCCTGTCTCGGCATCGCGGCATACGCAGCCAAGGGGCACGTCCAGATATTGGTCGGCACCTGTGCGGCCGGTGCAGAGGTTCTCGCCACCGTGTTGCCCGTCTTCGGCAAAGACGTGCTTGGTGTACTTGAGGTGTAGGAGTGTCCATCGCTGGCTGTTGCCACGCAGGATGATGTGTCCTCCGCGACCTCCGTCGCCTCCGTCGGGGCCGGCCTTGGCGTTATATTTCACACGCAACAAGTGCGCGGAGCCAGCACCGCCTTTGCCGGAGCGAACAAGAATTTTGACGTAGTCGATGAAGTTGGATGTCATTGATTATAATTTTTCTATAGCGTTGGCAATATCTTCGGAAATCTTCTTGATGTCGCCGAGGCCGTTAATTTTGAGTTCTTTTCCCTGCTTTTCATAAAAGGCGGCAACGGGAAGGGTCTTGTTTTCGTATTCCACCAAACGGTTTTTGATGGTTTCCTCGTTGTCGTCGCTGCGACCGCTGACTTTGGCACGTTCCAGCATGCGGCGGATGAGTTCCTCGCGGGGAACATCGAGGCGCACCATGCAGGTGAGTGTGCGACCATGTTTGGCAAGCAGTTTGTCGAGCACTTCGGCTTGGGCCACATTGCGGGGGAAACCGTCGAAAAGGATACCCTTAGTGTCGCGGGCGATGGCGTTGTCAATCATCTCGATAACGATGTCGTCGCTCACCAGTTGGCCGGCATCCATGATGCTTTTGATACGTTTGCCGAGTTCGGTTTGGTCGGCAATCTCTTTGCGGAGCAAATCGCCTGTGGAGATATGGGTGAGGCCGTATTTCTCAACGATATAGTCGCTCTGCGTACCTTTTCCTGCGCCGGGGGCACCGAAAATAACGATATTTTTCATAGGATTTCTTCTATCGTGAATTGTGACTCGTGATTAGTGACTTGGAGAGAGGCAGCCCCCAGTCACAGGTCACTAATCACAGGTCACTCCATTTCACTGGTAATTATTTCACAGAAACAATGGTGATGTCGAACACCAGGGGGCTGTAGGGAGGAATATCTTTGCCTGCACCACGGGCGCCATAGCCAAGGCTGGAGGGCATGACGAGGGTGAGTTCGGTGCCTTCGGGTTGACCCTTGACGCCTTCGTCCCAACCAGGGATGAGGGGCTGCTGTCCGACAACGTAGGTCATAGGCTCGTAGGGGCGCTTGTCGTCATATTTGCCGGCTTCGCGGGCGTCGGCCTCACGGCTGGAGTCGAAGATGGTGCCATCGAGCAGACGACCGGTGTAGTCAACCGAGACGGTCTTGCCGGCTTCGACCTTGGGGCCGTTGCCTTTCTGCTTCACGATGATGTAAAGACCGCTGGCGGTGGGCTTGGCGGTGATGTTGTTGTCGGCGATGTATTTGGCCAACAGTTCGGGCTCATCTGCCTGCATCTTGTTCATCTGTTCGATGAGGTTGGCCTGTTCCTGTGCGAGTTCTTCCTTGGTCACGATGTCCTGGAGGCTGATCTCATAGTAGAACATCTGGCCTTCGCCTCTCTTATACATGGGGGGCATCTGGTTGTCCTGGAGGAAGTTTCCGACAGAGTCGGCGGGAATGGCAAACACGGCCTTTTCGCCCGTGTGCATCATAAGGAGACCTTCCTGGATGTCGCCTTTGAACATGGAGCTCTCAGCAACCTGGAAGATACGGTCGGGGTGACCCGCATTGGAGAACAGGGTGTCGTCTCCCAGACGCAGCAGCAGCTCGCCAACCAGCAGGTCGCCCGTCTGAGGCTGGGCACCGTCCTTGTTGGTGACTTCGAATCTGTACTTCAAACCGTTTTCAGTGGTTTTGAATTTGTCGGAGTTGCAAGCCGTCAGAAAAGCGGCGCAGCTCATTGCCATAGCGGCAATAACAAAAAGCTTTTTCATTTGATTTAAAAATTATAATTGTTATCTTACTTTTTTATTTTATTAATACTATCTATTTTATAAATAACCACGGTGCGTGCGGCAACTCTGTCGCCGTCTCCCACCACTCCGTAGGCGCTGTTGGAGGGGGCCACGAGGGTGGCCTTGCTGCCGTAGCAGAGTTTCGTCAGCATCTGGTCGAGGGCCACGGCCCCCTGGCTGCGACCTACCACCACGGTATCGACCTGGTGGGTGTAGAACGCCGTGCCGTCGAGGGCTTCGAGCCTGTAGTGCACCTCCACGCGGTCGTCGTTGGCTATGGCCGTGCTGGAGCCTTGATCCGTAACCATGTAGAACGCCCCGCAAGGCAGCTTCTCCATCGTCCAGCCGTGCCGCTGGATATAGTTCTCTATCTGGGTGTTCTCCGACTGGATGACCACGCGGTTGGCGTTTATCATATTGTCTTTGAACCCCGTGCCGCTGTTTTCGCTGAGGTCGATGATGGGGGTGTTGTCCCTGCACGACGCCAACATGAGCATCGAGGCCATGCCTACGATGATCAGCAGGCTCTTGAGGGCCTTGCCTCCCAAGCCGAGCAGTTTCTCCACCGTGGACAAAGCCTCGGCAAAGGGCATATTGCAGGTGGCTCCTGCGGCCTTGGTGTGCCCGCCGCCTCCGAGCTCTCGGGCAAGGAGGTTCACGTCCACATCGTATTTGGATCGGAGGGATACCTTGGTGCGGCTCGGCTCCTCGCGCAGCAGGGCACCCACCTCAATGTCCCTCATCATCAGGGTGTAGTTCACCAGCCCTTCCATGTCCTCGCCCCCAACGCCGTAGCGTTGCTGGTCGTCGAGGGAGAAATAGAACAGGGCGGTTTTCTGTTCGGGGTATATACGCAGGCGTTCGTTGATGGCAAATCCGTAGAAGCGCATGCGGTTGACACTGAAAGTGTTGATGATACGGTTGTGAATATCGGCAGGGTTGATGTCGTAAGCCACCAGCTTGGCGGCAGCATCGAAGCAGCTGGGTTGGTCGCAGCTGAAGGCGAAACCGCCCGTGTCGGTGCGGAGGCCCGTGTAGAGACAGGTGGCCACCTCGCGGTTCATATATCTGTCGCCCCACAAGGCCTCGGAGAGCCACACCACCAGCTCGCAAGCGCTGGAGATGTCGGGGTCGGAAACCACCGTGTCGAACTGCTCGAGGGCGGGGGAGTGGTGATGGTCGACGAGGATCTTGAAGGCCGAAGCGTTGATCAGATCGCCTTGGAGGAAGTCGATGCGTGAGGCGGTGTTGAAATCTACGCCAATGATGAGGTCGGCCTCGGCTATGCGTTGCTGGCATAGCTGCAGCTGCGTGTCGCCCGAGAGTATCCGCCCGCTGGCAGGCATCCAGCCGAAATTGGCGGGGCATCCGTTGGGGAGGATGGGGGTGACGGATTGTGCCCCCGAGGCACATTGATCCACCAGCAAAGTCATGCCCAAAAGGCTGCCACAGGCATCCCCGTCGGCGTTCATGTGCGACAAAAGCACGATGTTTCGTGCCTCTGTGATTCTTTGTCGCACCACGTTTATCTGCTGGTTGTCAAATTCTTTGGCGTACATCCCGTTCTTTGTGTTATTTTTTATCAATTTGCAAAAATACTACTTTTTTATTAATTACAATATTTTTTTAGGGAAATAATTTGCAAGGGTGCAATAACAAGTTGAATAAGCCCTTTTTCAGTCTTCTCAATTAAGGCCTCAACAAAAATATCCGACAATATATCCGTGAACTAGCGAGGCGTGGTCGCGACCGAATGGGAGTCCCGAAGGGATGCGAAGCACAATGTCCATAAAAAAATATTTTCGAAAATTCGCGGTCATTCCCGGTCATTTTCGTTTTCCAAGTCTTGTGCGGCTCCCGCCCAATTTTCAATTTTCAATTCTCAATTCAAGCCGGCTCCCGCACTCCCAGTCACCAGTCACTATTCACTATTCACAATTTAACATTTCTTCGCTCTTTTTCGCTTTTTTGTGCCTTTTCTGTGGGTTCTCTTCCGGTAAAGCAACAGAGGAACAAGAGAGGAACAAGAGAGGAACAATATCAAAGCAATATGGAGTGTTTTATTTTAACTCTTTTTTACATATTTGTTAAATCGCTCGGCATGAAAATTGAAATGTGATTTCAGAGCGTCCCCTCGGGGATGCCATCGGCATCAAACATTGGTAGCCAGCCATTCGTATGGCTGGGAAATGACGAACAAGACAGTAATCCCCATGCCGTAGGTATGGGATAAACATAAATCGATATGGCAAATACATATACACAAATATACATGCATGTCATCTTCGCGGTAAAAGGACGTGAATCGGTTATATGTCCCGAATGGCAAGATGAATTGTATCGTTATATGGCTGGCGCATTAAAGAATCATGGACATACACCGTATACAATAAATGGTGTGGAAGAT
>JAZUFY010000089.1:0-9394 GCA_045640925.1 Bacteroidales bacterium | reverse complement strand
ACCATATTTGTTGACGTCGATCTGCTCGATGAAGGGGCTGCAGATGGGGAAAATACGTTCCACACCCACGCCGTTCGTAATCTTGCGGACAGTAAAGGTCTCAGTAGAACCGCTTCCACTGCGCTGCAACACAACGCCCTGGAAGTTCTGGATACGTTCCTTGTTTCCTTCTTTAATTTTATAATGGACAGTGATGGTATCGCCAGCCTTGAATTCGGGGAAGTCTTTGCGCTCGACCAAATTCTCTACATATTGCATTAATTCAGTTTTTCCCATGACATAAAGTTTTAAAGGTTTATCACTCAGTTAGCTTTGGCTTATTTTTTCACCATCTTGACAACAGCGCTGAAAGCCTCGGGATTGTTCATAGCCAGGTCGGCCAGAACCTTGCGGTTCAACTCGATGTTGTTCTTGTGTAATTCGCCCATAAAAACAGAATAGGAGATACCGTTGATGCGGCAACCCGCGTTGATACGGTTGATCCACAATGCGCGGAACTCTCTCTTCTTATTCTTTCTGTCGCGGTATGCGTAAGTCTGACCTTTTTCCCATTTATTCTTGGCGACGGTCCATACGTTTTTACCTCTTCCCCAGTAACCTTTGGTACGGTTGAGGATTTTTTTTCTGCGTGCTCTGGAAGCAACAGCATTTACTGATCTTGGCATTTTCTTTAATTTGTTTTTCGTTTAAGCGGAGGCTTTGCGGCCTCTCTTTGGTGCTTCAAACAATGGTTAATAACTCCGTTTTCCAAACCTCGGCCACGAGACTCACGTCTCGCAACACTCCGAAGGTTTAGTGCAAAAGCATACGTTTTACGCGTGGTTCGTCATCGTGGCTCACAACGGCGCTGTGGTCGAGATTACGTTTCTGCGTGGTCTCTTTCTTAGTCAGAATGTGGCTATGATAAGCATGCTTTCTCTTGATTTTGCCGGTGCCGGTGAAAGTGAAACGCTTCTTGGCAGCGGCCTTGGTTTTCATTTTAGGCATTACTTTACTGTTTTTTTAAGTTAGACTATATTTTGCGATAATCTGGTTCTACATTTCCTTTATTTCTTCGGTGCGATGATCATCAGCATCCGCTTACCCTCCAGGCGGGGCATCACCTCCGGCTTGCCGTACTCCAGCAGCGCCTCGGCAAACTTCAACAGCTGCGCCTCGCCCTGCTCCTTGTACACGATGGAACGGCCTCTGAAAAACACGTCCACCTTCACCTTGTTGCCCTCCTTGAGGAAACGCTTGGCGTGGTTCAGCTTGAACTCGAAATCGTGCTCGTCTGTCTGCGGGCTCAGGCGGATCTCCTTGATCACCACCTTCGTCGAATTGGCCTTGCGCTCCTTCTCCTTCTTCTTGAGCTCATACAGATACTTCTGATACTCGATAATCTTGCACACCGGCGGATTGGCCGTAGGAGAAATCATCACCAAGTCAAGACCATCGTTGTAAGCTCTCGTCAGAGCCTCTTTCGTGTTCATAATGGTAGGCTCCATGCCCTCGCCCACTACGCGGACGATAGGCACATTGATGCGCTCGTTTATCAAATGTTCCGGCTCCTTCTTCATGGGGCCTTTGGCGCGGCCTTTATTGGCATTGGCGGGGCCGCTGGGGTTGAATGGTGCTGCTATAGCTTGGTTCTCCTATATTTGTTTATAACATCCAATCATTTGATTGGTAAATAATTATACTTTCCTAAGACTTATTTTTGCATAATCTTAGGAATTGCAAAATTACATAAAATTATTGATATGCAATAAAAAAAACATCTTTTTTCAAAAAAAACTTCTCCAAAACACATTATTTGAACAACGAATTTCGCAAATTTCACAAAAAATCAATTCGGTTCATTCGTATAATTCGTTGTTTCAATCAATAGTTGTTGGCGAATACTGCCTTCGTGGTACCCTCGCCCTACCTTCGCTGTAGGGTCGCCACACGGTCGCTACAATGTCGCTATTGCGTCGCTTATATGAGTGACCCCATAGCCATCCAGTCGTCATCCACGCGTCACCCTACGGCGGTTCAGCAACGGGCGCCCAGCGGACATCCAAGGTCTCCAACGTCAATGTCCGTGAATGTCCATAAAAAGATTTCTCAATTCCCAATTCAAGCCGGCTCCCTCCCACCCTATTCACAAGTCACTATTCACAATTCACAATTTAACATTTCAAGCCTCATATTGCTTTTATTTAGGGCCCTTTTGTGGTAAAACAATAATGGGACAATGGTGGGACAATAATGGGACAATAATGGAAGGACAAAAAAATGTAAAAGAGGGTCAAAATTTAGCATCATTTAGGACAAATATTAAATCGCCCCCACCCTGTTTTTTGGTGTTTTATGACATATTTTTTCAACCACGGATTGCACGAATGACACAAAAAAATTCGTCACATTATTGTCGTCGAAATGCACAAAATATTATTCGTTAAATTCGTGTAACTCGTTGTTTTCATTTTCCAACTGCCGAGTGTGCAAAATTACAAGTCACTCATCACAATATTTTACCACGATTTGCGTTATTCATAATTAAAGATTATTATTATGGGTACAACTTTGCAGCGACTTCCGATTGGAATACAAGGCTTTGAGAAAATTCGAGAATCAGGGTTTCTCTATGTCGACAAAACACGTCAGGTCTATGACCTTACGCATACCAATCAGTATTTCTTCCTTTCTCGCCCCCGCAGATTCGGCAAGAGCCTGCTGCTGTCCACCATCAAGTGCTACTATGAGGGCAAGCGCGAACTGTTCGAGGGATTGTATATCAGTACCGTGGAGAAGGATTGGAAGAAGCATCCTGTGCTGTATCTTGACTTGAACACCGAGAAGTATGACCGCCCTGAGGTGCTTGACCAAATTCTCAACGAGCTCCTTTGTGAGTGGGAGCGCCTCTACGGCAAGTGTCCCGAGGAAATCGGGTTAGGCCGTAGATTCCAGGGTGTTATCCGCCGCGCCCATGAGAAGACAGGCCTCCGCACCGTCATCCTCGTCGACGAGTACGACAAGCCCATGCTGCAAGCCATCGGCAACCCAGAACTGCAAGACGCCTACCGCAACACCCTCAAGGGCTTCTACGGGGCGCTGAAGTCGATGGACGAACACATACAGTTCGCCATGCTCACGGGTGTCACCAAGTTCAGCAAGGTGAGCGTATTCAGCGACTTGAACAACCTCATGGACATTTCGATGGACCTCCGCTATTATGACATCTGCGGCATCACCGACCAGGAACTTTTGACAAACTTCCCCGACCAGATCGCCCGATTGGCCGAGGCCAACGGCATGACCCATGACGAATGTGTGGCACAGCTACGTCAGCGATATGACGGATACCACTTCCATCCCTCGGCAGCGGGAGTGTACAACCCCTTCAGTGTATTGAACACATTCGACAGACGTGAGTTCGGCAGCTACTGGTTTGAAACCGGCACACCCTCGTATCTGGCATACCTTTTGCGCACGCACAACTATAATCTTGAGCAGATGGCCACCTGCCAGACTTCTGCCAAGGTGCTTGACAGCATCGATGCCAACAGCTCTGATCCCATCCCTGTCATCTACCAAAGCGGATACCTCACTATCAAAGGGTACAACAAAGAGTTTGGAACCTATCAGTTGGGATTCCCCAACCTTGAAGTGGAAGCAGGTTTTGTAGATTATCTGATGGCCTACTACACCCCACTGAAAGACTCCGAGACAGCTTTTAGCATTCAGAACTTCGTTCTTGATGTTCGCTCCGGACGCACCGAGCAGTTCCTCGAGCGTCTGCGAAGCCTCTTTGCCGACACCCCCTACGAACTGGTCAAGGACTTGGAGAACCACTACCAAAATGTTGTGTGGATTGTGGCCAAGTTGATGGGGTTCTATGTCCAGGCAGAGTACCGCACCAGTCGCGGAAGGATAGATTTGGTGCTGAAAGCCCCAAAATACTGCTATGTGATGGAGTTCAAACTGGACGGCACCGCCGAGGAGGCCTTAGCGCAAATCAAGGATCGCAACTACACTCTTCCCTTCCAACTCGACGGCCAGCAAATCATCCGCGTAGGTCTCAACTTCTCCAAAGAGCACCGCAACATCGAACGTTATGTTGTAGAGTAATCGTGTTTAAAATCGTGACAGGAAATCGAAAATGTAACAAAGAGTGGGGCAGGAGCCTTATTTTTCATTCTTCTTTCTTAACTCTTGACTCTCTCTTGATTCCAAATACGCACCACCTGACGATAGGGATGCGGCGGAGCAGTTCGTATATCGCAGGGCTCAGCAACAGTACGGCGGAAAGGAGGATGGCATACTGCCAGATGGCGGGGATAGCGGTATAGGTCTTCATCATGTAGCCAAAGGAAACAACTACGAGGTAATGGACGATATACAACCCGAAACTTGTGCGGGACATATAGGATGCTATTTTGCCAGTTTTGTCGAACCAGGCTTTGAAGCATCCGAGCATGGCAAGCATCATCAGCCAGGCATAGAGTACATTGAGCCAACCAGAAAGGAATACGGGTGAGGTATAATCCTTGCCGAAACCTGTTATGGTGAGGGCGACACCTGCAACTACGGCACAAATCAACATGGGGATGCGGATGTTGGACACCCTATCCTGCACCTCATCGTGCGAGAAGACGAAATAACCCAACAGGAACGGGATGAAGTAGGTTAGCGGCTTGTAGAGATTGAACATTCCGTCGAGGGTGTCGGGACGGGGATTCATTATCACGGCCCTGCTTCCAAGAAAGACGAGGATGCCCAGGAGGAGAAGGATGGGCGTGGCGGCCTTTCCGCACAAGCGCCAGAAACGGTCTCGCATATCGAGTTTGCGCACGAGGACAAGCAGCAGCGAGAACAGCCAAAGGTCTTGGACAAACCATAGGGGGCCTATACCGCTGAAGGCATAGAGGATGTATCTGCCAACGAGGGGCATTGTTTCAGAAAGCTGCCCCCTCACCGTTGCCGTGTTGAAATATCCCACCATCCATTGGAATACGAAAAGTCCTATGGTGGACGGGACAAGGAGTTTGAGTGTGCGGCTTTTGACGAACTCGCGGGGGGTGTATTTTTCAAGCGCGTATCGGGCACTTATTCCGGAAACCAGGAACAGCAGCATCATAAACCATGGGTAGAGGATATACAGCAGCGCATCCTGCGGCTGAGACATAGGATTGTCGGAAAATCCTCCGATGCCTCCGAAAACGCCTTTGCTGTTGTAGAAATAAAACACATGATAGACGAGCACCAGCAGCACGGTGACCCATCTGAGATTATCTATCCAATATTTTCTCATAGCGACATACTTAGCTGAATTCAAGTTACAAATGCAACTTTGTTTACAATATTTATTAATTTAAAATCGGATGCAAAGATACGAAATATTTTTTGAATAGGAGAAAAAAATTCAATCTTTTTCTGGGGCGAGTATTTTCCGAAAACAAAAGGGAAATCTTCATTTTTTTGGAGTTTTCTCTTTTAAATTTTAACAGGCTTCGCCTCTTTACACTCTCTTTTTCAGTAAAAGTTGCATTTATGAGTTGAACTTAGGTTATATTATCAGCGTATTTTGACTCTAAATCCAAATATCTAAAAAAATACATTGTTTGTTATCCGTTCAAAGGGGTCAGCCTTTGATTTGGATGCGGTAGCCTTCGTCGATGAGCGGCTGGACGAGGCGGGTCATCTCGTCGACGGAGAATTTCTCGAGACCTTGTGCGGGTGTGGGTCGGTCGATGGTGTAAACCATTATTTCGCGAGGACGCAGGAGGCGCACTATACGCATCCAGCCGTCGAGGACTTCGGGGCTTGCGGAGTCGAAGCCGTACTCTGCGCTGCGGAGCATCATGGTTTGGAGGACGAAGTTGCCGTGGAACTGTTTGAGGGCTTCGATGGTGCGATCGATGTCGTAACCCGGGGCGGGCTTGTTGATGCGCGCGGCGAGGTCGTTGGTGGGGGCGTCGATTTTCATGATGGGGTTGTCGACCTTGGTAAGGGCCTGGAAGACGGCGGGGATGTGGACGCGGGTGGCGTTGGAGAGGACGGATACTTTGGCCGTGGGGGCATAAAGGTCGCGCAGGGCCAGGGTGTCGTCGATGATTTGCGGAAATTCGGGGTTGAGGGTGGATTCGCCATCACCCGAGAAGGTGAGGGAGTCGACCTTGGTGCCTTCGCGCTGGAGGCGGAGGAGCATACGCTCGAGGTCGTTGCGCACTTTGAGTGCGGAAGGTATCACGGTGTCGTTGCGGCCATCCTTGTTCCAGCCACATTCACAATAGATGCAGTCGAAGTTGCATATTTTGCCTTTTTCGGGCATGAGGTTGATGCCGAGGGAGGTGCCTAAGCGACGGCTGAAAATGGGGCCGAAAACAGTTTCTTCACGAATCATAGCAGGGGTAAATCAAATAACGGTATCGCCAAAACTGACGGTATCGGCGTTGTTGTGAGTGGGTGACAGAGAGTCGATTTTTTGAAAATTGTGTATTTTTTTAATCATCTCGGTGGAGGCAGGGCCCTGCTGCTGCTCGCGTTCGCGGGCCTTGGGGTTGACCTGATAGTTGATCATGGAGATGACGAGATAAGCGGCAAAGGCGAACATAAGGATACCGCAGCATTTGTTGGTGATGTTGAGCAACTTGGCGGTGATGATGCGTTGAAGGAGCGAGGCAGCCTTGCATTTGAGCACATCAAGGCCGAGGGTGGTGCCCAGCACACCGATGAAAAAGATGTAGCGCTCAGAGACGGTGAGGTTGAGTTCGCCGGTCATGAGGGCGAGCACGGAGACCCAATAAATCCAAACGAGAGGGTTGACAAAGTTGATGACAAAGCCCTGGATGAAGATGGTGCGACGACGGGGTTCGTTGTCGCGGCTCTCGAATTTGATGCGCGACTCTTTGCCTTCGAGCGTGGTGACGTTTTTACGGAAAAAGCGTATACCCATAAACACAATGACCGCACCGCCGATGGAGGCGACGTAGACATTGTGCATCAATTCAAAAAGGTCGACGTTGCGGAACACAGTGAGCATAAGGAAGACAATGATGATGTCGCCCGCACTGACGCCAAAAGCAAAGGGATAGGACTTGTGGAAGCCGTATTCGATGCTGGTGCGCAGCTGCGAAAAGAACGCGGGGCCGAAACTAAAGAACAGTGACAGCGCGATGCCGCAGATTATGCCATATACTAATTCCATCTTTATGCTCCAAAAAGTTTGCAAAATTACTAATAAAAAACGACATACCAAAATAAATTAAGGCTAATTAAGAGATTTTGTGTATTTTTGCAGAAAATAATATCGCTACAAAGTATGCCAAAAACAAGCAAAACGAATGCCGCAAGGCTGTTGGATATGCAGAAAATATCCTATGAACTAATACCTTACGAGGTGGACGAAAACAACTTGGGTGCCGAACACATCGCGGCACAGCTGGGCGAGGATTTGTGCCAAGTTTTCAAAACCATCGTGCTACAGGGCGACAAAAACGGCTATTTTGTGTGCGTGATACCTGGTTGTGACGAGATTGACTTGAAAAAAGCGGCCAAGGCAACGGGCAACAAAAAATGCGACCTGATAGCGATGAAGGAGCTGCTGCCGTTGACGGGGTATGTGCGTGGTGGTTGCAGCCCCATAGGGATGAAAAAGCCTCTGCCCACTTTTTTCCACGAGAGTGCTCTGACTTTCGACCACATCTATGTAAGTGCGGGAATAAGAGGGCTTCAATTCAAGATTGCCCCCAAGGACATCATCGGTGCGGCCAAAGGTGTTGTGGCTGACCTAACTCTTTGAGGCGATATACTGGCGGCAGACACCAAAGGTGTAGGCGCGGTGCTCAATATGGTCAAAACCTGCCTGGGCAAGGATGGGCACAAACTGATCAGGCTTGGGAAACCGAAGTATGGAGGCAGGGAGATACTCGTAAGCCTCACGGCTGCCCGACACCAAGCCCCCTAACCAAGGGATGATGCGGCAGGCATAAATTTTATAGCACCAAAGAAGAAACGGATTGTCGGGGTAAGAAAGTTCAAGGATGAGGAGGCGGCCCTGGGGCTTGAGCACACGGTAAATCTCGCGCAATGCGACCTCGCGGTGCTGATAGTTGCGTATGCCGAAGGCTATGGTTACCACATCAAAAGAACCATCATCAAAGGGAAGTTGCTCGGCATCGGCCTGAAGGAGAGTGCAACGGGAGAGGTCGAGTTTTTGTTCCGCCACAGACATCATCTTGGCAGAGATATCGATGCCCGTGAGACGGCTCTGGGGGTGCGCCAAGCGCATAATATCGGCAGCCATATCGCCTGTACCCACAGCTTCGTCGAGGAAGAGTTGGCAACGATGATTATTCACCACCTGTTTCACCGCTCTACGACGCCACAGGCGGTCGATGCCGAGGGTCATAAGACGGTTCATCTTGTCGTAAGTTTTGGCAATAGGGTCGAAATTCATAATTCAGATGACAAGGCCGAGGCCGAAGAAAATAGATAGTAGGAAGGTGCTTATAACCAAGAGGGGCAGCATGGGGTCGAGGGCTTTGCCTGTGCGTTTCCACACCCCGAAAAGATGGCTCATAAAGCCCATCATCGGGATAAGGAACAGCCACCAAAAATAGCCCTGTCGTTCGATGGTCACAAAGGGGAACACCAAGAAGCAGATCCATCCTCCCACAATGAGCACGGTATGGTAGATTTTGGCCCTCCTCTCCCCTATTTTGAGAGGAATGGTGACACGAGTGTCGGCATCCGAAGCCATGTCGCGGATGTTATTCACATTCAACACTCCAACGCTGAAAAAGCCTATACCCACGGCGGGAAGTATCTCCCAAAGGCTATACACCCATTGCCCCGCCATGACCCAATATCCTCCCAACACGGAAACCAAGCCGAAGAAGATGAACACAAAGAGGTCGCCCAAACCACGGTAACCGTAGGGATGTTTGCCGAGGGTGTAATGCATGGCTGCCCAAATGGCACAAAGACCCAAGGCAAGCATGATGGCCGCAGGGATGCACCACAGGGTGCCGAAAACCGCCCATGTCATGATGGCGCCAAAGAGGCAGCAAAGGGCCACAAAGAGGGCTATGAGCCGTTTGAAAGAACGGAGAGATATGTTGCCCTGACCAAGACTGTAGAGAGGCCCCTCTCTATCGGCTCCATCAGTACCGCTGAGATAGTCGCCGAGTTCGTTGCTCAGATTGGAGAGCACCTGAAGGCTCGCCGTGGTGAGCAGCAAAAAGGGCAAGGCAAGCCAATTGATGGTGGGAATAAAGTAAAGTCTTTGGTCGGCCCAAGCCATAAAAAAACCACACACCACCCCTGCAAGAGACAGGGGCAGTGTGCGGAGCCGCATCGAATGTACGGTAGATTTTATGTTCATCGGTTATTTCTGCATAGGACGGACATCAATCAAAAGTTCGTC
>JAZUFY010000088.1:0-33751 GCA_045640925.1 Bacteroidales bacterium | reverse complement strand
AAAAGTAATATATATTTATAGAAAACAATAAACAAAAATACTAATATGGGAATTATAGGAACAATCAGAAAACACTCGTGGGTAGCCGTTGCCATCGTCGGTATCGCTATCATTGCTTTCATTATCGGTGACCTCAGCAAGAACAACAACAGTGTTCCCGATGTGGGCGTCATCAATGGCACTACCCTCACCTACAACCGCTTCAACGAACTTATTGAGGAGGCTGAGTTGAATTACAAGCGTCAGCAGAATGTGGCTCAGATACCTTCCGAGGTGGAGAACCAGCTCCGCGAACAGGTATGGCAGCAGTTTGTCATGGAAACCCTCACCGATGAGCAGTTTGCAAAACTCGGTCTCACCGTCTCGCCTGCCGAATTGAACGACATGTATGCCGGCACCTTCATCCACCCCTACATCCGCCAGAGCTTCACCGACCCTCAGACCGGCGTTTTCAACACCGAGGCTGTGCAGTACTATGTGGACCATTTTGACGAGCTCGACACCGCCCAGCGCCTCCAGTGGCTGGATCTGGAAAAATTTGTCAAGGCCGACCGCAAACAGCAGAAGTACAGCAACCTCTTGGGTCGCGGTTTCTACGTGCCCTCCACCATCGCCAAGCAGATTGCCGCCCTCGACGGCAAGATGTCCGACGCTAACAGCGTGTGCCTCAGCTATCAGTCCGTCGCCCCCGAGGAAATCACCCTCACCGAGGAGGACTATAAGAATTACTACAAGAAGCATCAGAAAGAGTTCCGCGTCCCCGAGGAGCTCCGTATGCTCGACTATATTGTCTACCCCATCGTCCCCACCGCCAAGGATATGGCCGACATTCAGGCCAGCGTGGAAGAGACTTGGGCACAGTTCCAGCAGGAGCCGGCCGACGACCTGATTTTCTTCGTCAATGCCGAGTCCGACCGCAGCTACGACAGCACCTATATGCAGGCTTCCGACTTTGCCTCCCCCATGGATTCCGCCATCATGGCCGCCGGTGAGGGCAGCTTCATCAGCCCCCGCGTGGTGGGCAACGAGTGGCAGATGGCCAAAGTGCTCAAAGTGGCCAACCGCCCCGACAGCCTCCGTGCCAGCTCCATCTATATCTTCAACAGCATGGTCGGCGGCGACATCACCCGCAGCGACGACCAGGCCAAAGCCCTTGCCGACAGCGTCCTGAACCTCGTCAAAGGCGGTATGAGCTTTGAAGAGGCCGTGCAGAATTTCTCCGACGACCCCCAGAAGGCACAGAACAACGGCGACATGGAGTGGCAGGTGGATGGCAACTACGGCTTCCTCAACGAGCAGTTGGTCGAGAACCCCGAAGGCAGCGTCTTCGTGGTGCGTCACCCCAACGAGATTGGCTACTTCGTCGTCAAAGTCACCGGCAAGACCCCCATGCATAAGAAATACCGCGTGGCCGTCATCGCCCGTGGCATCAACGCCTCCGACGCCACCAACCGCGCCATCTTCGCCGAGGCCAACAAGTTTGCCGGCAACAACCGCACCGCCGCCGAGATGACCGCTGCCGCACAGGCCGAGAACCTCCAGGTGCGCAACGCCATGGTCAACGCCATGTCCTACAATCTCAACAACATCGCCAACGCCCGCAGCATCGTTCAGTGGGCCTACAACGAGAAGACCGAGATGGGCGCCGTGGCCGACCAGGTGTTCGAAGCCGACGACCAGTATATCGTTGTCGCCCTCAAAGACATCTACAAGAAAGGCTACGCCACCCTCGAGCAGGTGCGTCCCAACATCGAGAGCCAGGTGCGTGTCGAAAAGATGGGCGAAATCCTGAGTGCCCGTCTTGAAGAAGCCAAGAAAGCCGGCAGCAACCTTGCCTCCATCGCCGCCAAACTCAACGTCTCGGTCGACACCCTCGACAGCATCTCCTTCAACGGCTACCACATGGGTGCCTACGGTATGGAGCCCAAGCTACAGGCCGCCGTCGTCACCGCCGAGGCCAACACCCTCGTCGGCCCCGTCAAGGGCGCCAACGGTGTCTACATGTTCCAGGTCAACAACCAGTACGACAATCCTAACGCCACCACCGCCGAGGCCGTCCGTGGTCAGCAGCAGCAGAAATACATGATGAAGCTCCGCTACATTCAGACCGCCCTCACCGACAACGCCAAGATTGTCGACCAGCGCAACAAGTTCTTTTAAACCATGCGTTGGCACGATATTATAACAACAATACGAGAGAAAGGCGCAGCCATTTGGCTGCGCCTTTCTGACTGGTGGTCGGAGTTCTCCGACAACCTCCAGCACCGGCACCGCCTCTCCGTCCTCGACACCCACACCCTCAAGGAGCGTTTCGCCATGGAACTTACCGGCACCAACATCATCGTGGCCCTCGGCACGGCCATCATCGTCATCTTTATCCTCGCCATCCTGGTGCTGGCCTACACCCCCATGCGTGAAATCATCCCTGGTTATGTCAGCCCCGAGGTGGTCGAACAAAGTTACCGCAACACTTACGCCATCGATTCGCTCGAGCGGATAATCTACTCCCAAAACCGACAACTCGACGACATCAAGAGCATCGTCAGCGGCAAAACCTTGGACGCCTCCGACCCCTCGACGATGCCCCAAGACACTGCCGCCATTCCTTATCGTCATTCAAAAGCCGATTCCCTCCTGCGACTCGAAATCGACAAAACCAAATCAGACCTCAAAAAAACCAAGAAGAAGAAAAAATGAAACGTATAGCCATACTCGGTTCCACGGGCTCCATCGGAACACAAGCCCTCAATGTCATCCGTCGTCACCGTGACCTCTTTGCTGTCGAAGTGCTCTGTGCCGGCAGCAATGCCGACCTGCTCATCCGGCAGGCCTTGGAATTCGCACCCAACGCCGTAGCCATAGCCGACGAAAGCCAGTATACCAAAGTGCAGGAGGCTCTGGCACCCCACGACATCAAAGTCTTTGCCGGTGCCGCCTCCGTGGCCGATCTCATGGAGATGTCCACCATCGACCTCGTGTTGGCCTCCATCGTAGGTTTTGCAGGCCTGAGGCCCGTCATGCGGGCCATAGAGCACGGCAAAGTCATCGCCTTGGCCAACAAAGAGACCATGGTCGTGGCGGGCGCCCTCGTCACCGCCGCTGCCGCACAGCACCGCGTCCCCATCCTCCCTGTCGATTCCGAACACTCCGCCATCTTCCAGAGCCTCGTGGGCGAACGGGGCGACGTCGACCGCATCCTCCTCACCGCCTCCGGCGGTCCCTTCCGCGGCTACACCCGCCAGCAGCTCGAACACGTCACCCTGGCCGACGCCCTCAAACACCCCAACTGGAGCATGGGGCGCAAAGTAACCATCGACTCCGCCTCGCTCATGAACAAAGGCCTCGAAGTCATCGAAGCGCGGTGGCTCTTCGACGTCCCTGCCGAGCGCATACAGGTGTTGGTGCATCCGCAGAGCGTGGTACACAGCATGGTGCAGTATGTCGACGGCAGCATCAAAGCGCAGCTGGGCGTGCCCACCATGGAGACCCCCATACAGTACGCCTTCAGTTTCCCCGACCGTATCGAGAGCCACCTTCCGCGATTGGATTGGCACCGCTACCCCTCGCTCACCTTTGAAGACCCCGACACCGACACCTTCCGTTGTCTGGCGTTGGCCTACGGGGCCATAGCGCGCGGCGGCAACATGCCCTGCATCATGAATGCCGCCAACGAAGTCGCCGTGCAGCGCTTCATCGACGGCAAGATCACCTTCTTGCAGATAGCCGACTTCGTAGAGCAGCAGATGGCCACAGCCCCCTTCATCGCCAACCCCTCCCTCGACGACCTCTTCGCCACCGACGCCCTGGTACGCAATATTAATTAATGAATAATATATATTATGAAAAAGAAAATGTATGTATCGCCGCAACTGAAAGTTGTGGAGTTCAAGGTAGAAACTGGGTATAATGGTTCCGACCCGAGTATGCGTAATATGGAATTGGACGATCCGCAAAGCCTGCAACCTTACCAAAATGCAGGTGAAACCCAAGGATGGTATAATAGTTTTAATTAGGAGATTTGACAATGAGAAGATTATTATCTACATTAGTTTTGGCATCATTGGTGCTGATGTTTTTCTGTGGTTGTGAGAAGGAGGGTGTGCGGAAGGTGAAAGTGGAGATGATTCCTTTCAACGGCGGCAAGTTGGTCATTGATAATTACAGTTTGAATTGGAGTGAGGGGGATGAAATTGCGGTGCAAGGAGGGGTGTATGCTGTTGAACATTCGAGTGTGTCATTAGATATCGAGGATGAAACGCTTTATGCGTTGTATCCTGCCTCTGCCAAGAAAGGTTATGCTGACGGTGTTTACAATGTTGAGATACCTCGGGTGCAGACCTATCAAGTGGAGAATGGTAAACAAGTCATCCACCCTCTGATGGCTGCAAAAGGGACTAACAGCCTATTTTTTAAACATGTCTGCTCGTTATTGAAGGTGCAGGTGCCGGAAATAACGGATATGACTGTGCAGTATATTGACATCACTACTGTTGATGGCGCCACTCCTTTAAGTGGTGAAGGCCAGGTTACGGTCACAGGCGAGACACCCACATTCGCTTTTTCTTCGGATAATATCTATCCTTACGTCCGTTTGGATTGTGGCGAGGGGGTCAGTGGAACGGAGTTTTATATTGTTGTCCCGCCGATTGATGGCAAGAAACTGAAAGTTACACTAACGGTGAAAAGCGGTTCAAATAGATACCGTCATGCAGTGTCTCAAAGTCGAGATGCCTCTTTACCAAGTGGATTGTGTGGCCTTGTTACTATTCCCACGTTTGAATTAACAGCAGCTGAAGACATCACTGCCCCTACCAATGCTTTGTGTGAATATTTTAGTATGTCGGAAACAACAAAAGTATTCTTCTCGAAAGGGAATTTGCAGTATAAAACTTTAGCTGGTTCTTGGAAATTTTCTGATAACCAATATACAATTATTGGTGCTGGAAATCAAAATATTACTTCAAATAACCAGTGGATTGACCTTTTTGGATGGGCAACATCAGGTATAGGGTGTAATAAACCAAATACTTACACAACAACTAATAGTGATTACTGTATTCGGAGTCATACCGATAATCAAATGTCAATAGATTGCGATTGGGGTGCAAATAACATTGTAGGTACCACGGGATGGCGAACCCCTTTAGCGGAAGAATGGAGATATCTCATAGAGCATCATAGAAAAACTTATGCAAATATTGAAAATGTCAATGGTATTATAATACTTCCTGATTATTGGATATTGCCAGATGGTTGTTCATTTATTGCAGATTGTAATAATTATTCAAATAATACATATACTATTGAGGAATGGAATAAAATGGAGAGATATGGGGCCTTATTTTTACCCGCCGCAGGTTGTCGTAGTGGAATAATAGTAGCTTCAGCTAGTTCTGGTTATTATTGGTCATCAGATTTTGATGAGGAAGATATAACCTATGAAAAAGCATGTGTATTGAAATTTTCGAAGAGTAATTCTTTAGGGATAACCACTCAGGATCGGTTTATAGGCTCCTCTGTCCGCTTGGTGAAGAACAAATAATTCTGTTAAACTTGGGATTAAATTTGGTGGTTTGGAAAAAATTGCGTAATTTTGCAGTCGAATTTATGATTATATCTTTCCGACATATCAACGCCCGTTACCTATTCTTGAATATCAAGAAACGTGACGTCTACGACTGTCTGTAGGACGGAGTCCGCTTCGTCCGCAATACCGCAGCATATCAAAAAACTGCTGTTTTTAAAGGTGATTTTTCCATTTTTATCCATTTGAAAACAAAAGACCGACCGAAAAAGGGAGGGCGTGAAACCTTATAAAAGAGGCGACACAAAAAGAGAAACTTTTAATTATAATAATCTTATAAAAAATAAATATTATGGAAATTCCGTTTGCAGAAGCTTGGAAGATCAAAATGATCGAACCTATCAAGAAATCTACCCGCGAGGAACGCGAGAAATGGCTTGAGGAAGCACACAACAACATCTTTATGCTGAAGAGCGAGCAGGTCTATATCGACCTCTGCACCGACTCCGGCACCGGCGCTATGTCCGACAGACAGTGGAGCGCTATGATGATGGGCGACGAGAGCTATGCCGGCGCCCGCAGTTTCTTCCACTTTAAAGACACTGTGACCGACATCACTGGTTTCCCCTTCGTGATTCCTACCCACCAGGGCCGTGCTGCTGAGAACGTGCTTTTCAGCTATCTGGTAAAGCCCGGTATGGTGATTCCCGGCAACGCCCATTTCGACACCACTAAGGGCCATATCGAGAGCCGTAAGGCTTTCGCTATCGACGTGACCTGCGACGAGGCTCACGACACCCAGTTGGAGGTGCCTTTCAAGGGCAATGTGGGTCTCGATAAACTCGAGAAGGTGCTCAAGGAGAACAAGGGCAATGTGCCTTTCATGGTTCTCACCGTGACCAACAACACCGTGGGCGGCCAGCCTGTGAGCATGCAGAATATCCGCGAGACTTGCGAACTCTGCCACAAATACGGTGTGCCCGTGAATATGGACAGCGCCCGCTTTGTCGAGAACGCTTATTTCATCAAGACCCGCGAGCCGGGTTATGAGAACAAGACTATCCGCGAGATTGCCAAGGAGATGTTCAGCTATGCCGACAGCATGACCATGAGCGCCAAGAAGGACGGTCTCGTGAATATGGGCGGTTTCATCGCCACCCGCAAAGAGGAGTGGTACGAAGGTGCCAAGCGTTTCTGCATCCCCTTCGAAGGTTTCCTGACTTATGGTGGTATGAATGGCCGCGATATGGATGCCCTCGCCGTCGGTTTGCAGGAGAACTGCGAGTTCGACATGATCGAGACCCGTATCCATCAGGTGGCTTACTTGGCCAAGAAACTCGATGAATACGGCATCCCCTACCAGCGTCCTGCCGGTGGCCACGCCATCTTCGTCGATGCCGACAAGGTGCTCACCAAAATTCCTAAGGAGGAGTTCCCCGCTCAGACGTTGACTTGCGAGCTGTATCTCGAAAGCGGTATCCGCGCCTGCGAGATTGGTTATGTGTTGGCCGACCGCGACCCCGTGACCCGCGAGAACCGTTTCGGTGGTTTGGACTTCGTCCGCCTCTGCATCCCTCGCCGTGTCTACACCGACAACCACATGGATGTCATCGCTGCTTCGCTGAAGAATGTCTACGACCGTCGCGAAAGCATCACACGCGGTTTGGAGATTACCTGGGAAGCCGAACTGATGCGCCACTTCACCTGCCAGTTCAAACGTCTCAAATAGTATTTGACGTTACCATAATAAAAAGGGCCGCCGAAAAGATTTTGGCGGCTCTTTTTTTGATGGCTTATATATTCAAGGTATGAATTTTGAACACGAATAATGGTACATCCGCTAAAAGGGTAGGTGGAATCGTGCAGGGAAAGGATATAGAGTTTGAAGCAATCCGATCCGATATTGAAAATCCGCCAAATTGACCAAAGAAAACTCGCCAAATTGACCAAAAGAAATCCGCCAAATTGACCAAATAAAATCCGCCAAATTGACCAAAAATTTTGCAAAAACATTCGTAAATTCGAAAAATAATCGTATCTTTGCAGCCGAAAAACAATGGTAATGTCATGAAAGAATACAGAGAAAGAATAGTAGATAAACTGCTGTATGATAAGTTGCAAGGAATAGGTGCAGTATTGGTTGAAGGTGCCAAATGGTGCGGCAAAACCACGACCTCGGAGCATCTTGCTGGCAGTGTTCTGTATATGGACAATCCCAAAGACAGAAATGCCAACTTAAAAATGGCAGAAATAGACCCCGAAAAGTTGCTACAAGGCGAGACACCAAGACTGATAGATGAATGGCAGATTGCACCAGAATTATGGGATGCAGTTCGGTTTGCAGTTGACCATAGGGACGAGGATGGACAATTCATTTTGACAGGCTCCGCATCTCCTTTGTCTGACGAAGATACTGCTAAGATTTACCATTCAGGGGCGGGAAGGATAGCGCGATTGAAAATGCGCACCATGTCGCTGTGGGAATCGGGAGAATCGAATGGCGCGATAAGCGTTGGAAGGATATTTTCTGGTGATGAGAAAATGATTGGTACGAATGATCTGGAACTTAGCGATATTGCTTGGCTGACTTGTCGTGGCGGATGGCCGAGGGCTGTGTGCCAAAGTCGCAGGATAGCTTTGGGCAGAGCTTTTGATTATTACGACACAGTGGTGAACGTTGATGTGAAGGTGCCTGACGGAATAGAAAGAAATCCGGAACGCACCAAACTGCTTTTGCGGTCGTATGCACGAAACCAGGGAAGTCAGGCTTCCCTCAGTGCTATTTGCCAGGACATGAAAATGAACGACAACGACACGTTGAACGACAGAACAATCTATAGTTATATACAGGCCTTGAAAAGTATCTATGTGATTGAAGACTGCAAATCGTGGAATCCAAGTCTGAGGTCGAAGACAGCCATAAGGACAAGTGACACACGATATTTCACTGATCCTTCGATTGCCGTTGCGGCACTTGGAATAGGACCGAAAGACCTGATGAACGACTTGAACACCTTCGGGCTGTTTTTTGAGACTTTGTGTATGCGCGACCTTCGTGTATATGCTCAGGCGCTTGATGGAGAGGTGTACCACTACAGAGACAAAGATGGTCTGGAATGTGATGCGGTTATGCATCTGCGTAATGGTTCTTACGGCTTGATGGAAATAAAGTTAGGTGGCGAAACACTGATAGAAGAAGGTGCTAAATCGTTAAAGAAACTGGCCTCAAAAATAGATACCGACCGAATGAAAGAGCCTTCGTTCATGATGGTTTTGACGGCAGTTGGCAAATATGCCTTCAAGCGTGACGATGGCATCTGGATTGTCCCCATCGGCTGTCTGAAGGATTAGTAAATGTATGATAAAACAGACTTTGTTTTGACGTTAAAATCTGGAAAACCAGCGGATTTGTCACATTTGGGAAACTCTGTTCTCCCTTTGCTCTAAGAATCCGACGACAAGTAAAAATCCGCATTAACCGAGTGTCACTAATTTTGGATTTGAGAGAGCATCTGGTCGCGCATGGCACGTTCGGCAGGCACCAATTCTTGTTGATAGTATTGCACTTCTTCGCCTTGGTGATACTGCCAGATGAGTTGGTCGATGCGTTGCTGTTTCCCTTCCAGATCGAAAGAGATGAGTAGGTCAGATGCTTCATCGTGGCGGCCTTCGAGCATGAGTATCTGAGCCATGTTGAAATAAGCATAACTATAGGAGGGGCTGATCCAGATGGCTTGACGAAGCAGAGCGAGAGAGGTCGTAGTGTCGTGGCACTGTGTGTATTCCAGTCGACCGAGGTCGCAAAGTACTTGTCGGTTGAAGGGTGCGTTGGCATGAGCCTTGCGGAAGGTTGCCAAAGGAGATTTGCCGAGGTATTCCTGAGCCATGCCTTGATAATAGGCGTAGGGGATGCCCGCAGGAGTGAGAGTGGCAAAACCGTTGAGCGCCTTGTCGCAGAGTGATTCAACCTTTGTCCAACAGCTGTTGTGGATAGCCTCGCGTATAGGCCGTTCCTGCCTTTCACTCTGCCATCGACCCATGCCGAATATTACGGCACCTGCTGCCATCAGCGCAAAGATCATCCAAGTCCCGTGAGGAAGAACGATGCGGGAACGGGTGTTGCAACAGGATCCGACAAATCCAGCAAGCAACATTGTCCAGCAAATAGTTTCTGTACGATCTATAGGAAAATCGAAGAAGGCAAAGGCACAGATTCCCATCAGGATGGAGGCTCCTGTACGGGCCAATCGTCCACTCTTACCCCAAAGAGCCGAGATGACGGTTACGAAAAGTGCCGATAATGCCGTCATCAGGAGCAGAAAACCTATTATTCCCGTCTCAGAGAGTATTCGCAGATAGTCATTGTGAGGACGGACAAAGGAGAAGTCGAGCACATCGAGCGAGAATACATCGCGCACCGAAGCCCCAGCGTGGCACACTTTCCAGTTGCCCGCACCGCATCCCAGCAGGGGGTGTTGTTGCACCATGCGGAAGGTCATGCTCCACAACGTTTGCCGTTCCGCGATTGAAGCATTGGTGTGCAGCCCAGAGGCGTGTTGGTCCACATCGGTGGTATGCTGGGCAATCCAGAAACTTCCACCGATGATGGTGCCACTCATCACGAGTGACAGCAACACTATTGCCGTGACTTTGGATAAGCGTCCCAAGCGTATTTGTTTCAACAGCCGAAATATGATGCCAGAGAGGATTGCTGTTGCCAAACCCACCAGTGCTGCACGCGACTGCAGGAAAAGCAAAAACCCGAGAGCCGCTATGAGAAGGAGAATGTAGATCCAGCGACCACGACGGATAGGCAGACACAAACGCATCAGCGGGAATGCTGAGAGCAGCAGGATCATGCAGCAGAAAGTGCCTTTGTGAGTGAACAGCGAGGTGACACAGTAGCGGCTGCTCCACTGCATGTCGCCTGCCGAGAATATCTGTACTAAAGCAGCCGCGACCCCTATGAGGAATACGATGCCCGAAATACGCGACAATAGTATCACGGAGCGCACCTGATGTGTACGGAATAGCCGAGAGGCGATGATCAACAGTAGCGCTGCCACAATCCAGCGGGAAGTCTCATACAGCGCTTCTTGCGTATTTGGAGCCCACAGGGCGGAAAGAGAAAGAAGTAGCACAAAAAGCAACAAAGCCACCTCTCCGAAATGTAAAGAAAGTTTGGCTTTGTGGCGGAATGCATCGATGGAAGCCACCAACACTCCTGATGCTGCGAATACGAAGCGAACCACATTGGAGGCATCAACCAGCAATGGGTCGAACGCCAGCGAGGCAAGCATCAGCAGGAAGGCAAAGACCAGGTTCATCTGTTAGTGCACAAGTACTTTTCGGGTGGGCTGTCCTTCCACCATCACTATGTAGATGCCGCCCTCGGGCACATCCACTGATACACTTTCTCCCGTCTGAGTCTCGGAGAAAATCAGACACCCTCGGATGTCATAAATGCGTACAGGGTGATGCTGAACGTTGCCAACCGTGATTTTGAGACCAGAGGTGGTTACCGAGAACTCCTGTTCATCAACTTGATTGATGCCGACATTAAGGAGAAAGATGGCCTGCAGATCAAGGTCTTGGGTGGCAGCAAAAGTGTAGGGGTTGTCATTTATGCCATTGCTCCATCCTGCAAAGTAGAAGCCGACGTAGGGAGTGGCTTGAGCTGTGACAGTGTCGAGATAGTTGTATATGCCTGATCCTGAAGTGTAGCCTCGGGTAGGGAAGTTGGGGGTGATGTTGATGGCAAAGGTGGAGGGTGACGAAGATTGGTCGAACACGGGGTTGACGAGCACATCGTTAGTTAGCACGAAGCTCCAAAGCGAATAACTGCTGGAGGAACCCGAAGAGAGGTGCTGCACCTGGTTGATGCGGTCGACGTTGTTCACATAGAGATGGGTGAGTTGGCTGCCCTGGTCGGGAACGAACGCATAGTAGAGCAGCGATTGGTCGGGGAAATATTCGCTCGTGCCACAGACGTCGTAGTAGGGATCATCGTAGAAAAAGGTCTGTCCGGATCCCGAACCTGTGCAGAAGAGTGCCAATTGCCATAGTGAGGTGCTGGTAGAAGAACCCGACGACAGGTTTTGCACCTGGTTGATGCGGTCGATATTGTTCGAAAGAGATTGCGTCTGATGACGGTTCTGGGTGGGAAGGAAGTCGTAAGAGGCGACAAAACCCGATGACGGTTGTAAGGAAGGAATCGGCTTGTCATCCGATACAGAACTCGGTAAAGCCATGCTGCATAGAAGGATGCACCATACTGCACCGAGAATAATAATACAAAGATTGGATTTTTTCATTTTTTTTGTTGTTAGATGGTCATTGGAATAAGAGGATTTTATTCTTAATGTTCTCACTTTTATAACTTTTTTCATGTTGCAAATTTACACATTTTTTCTCATTTGAAACATTTTTTTTACTTTTTTTGCTCCGCTCATTGGCTGTCAGTTCTCACCGAAATTGTTGAAAACAGAGGACTGTCACTGTATCTAAATTGAGTGTCAGAATGCTATTGCTAATCCCAATGTGAAAACTGTTGCATCTTTCAACGGCAAGAAATTAAAGTCATCAAACGAATAAAGAACTCCTAACGTGACAACTCCTACACCAATTTTTGGATGTACATGGGCAGCAAACAGAGAATATGTCTCTGACGTTGTTTTGTGTTGATATGTGGTTGACGATAAGATCCAGCCATAACCAATACCTATGCCAGGAGAGAACCATAGCACCCCATCTGGTGTAAATTTGTATGCCTTATTCCATTCAATAGCAGTTATCAAAGAGGTTGCACTGATTTCAAAGTCATTTCCCTCAAAAGAGCTATGCCCAAATGTAAATGAAATGAGACTGCAATCTAACTTCATTGAAAAGTTGTCTTTTATAAACAAATAACTCACCCCAAGGTATAATGACGGATCTTTTTCTTTATTTGTTTCAGCAACTTCCGATTTCGTCTTATCGGGGGTGGTTACGGCAGGAGGGGCAGGCGTGGCAACTTTTACAAGGGGAGTCTGAGGTTCGGAAACCTCTGTCTCGGTTTGTGATGTTTGTGGGATTGTTTCAATCGGGGCTGCCTCCTGAACATTATTCTCCACTTGCGCATTATTCTCCCTCGTAGGAATAGATACGGGTTCATGTACTGCTATTTGCCCATTCCCAGCCAACACCGCTACACGTCCATCGGCATATTGAGCAGAATCAATGTTTTGCCAACTGGCCACCAAGGTCGATCCGTATTGATTCAACCATTTCTTATAGAAAACGCCATTAGTATCAATGTCAACAATTTTCACCTTCTGTTTTGTCCCGTCTTTTCGGAAGATGAAGTCCTGTGCCTGAATAGCAGCAGGAAGCAAGACACTGATGACGAATAAGGCGATTAAACAAATACCTTTTCTTGTCATAGCATATTGGTTGGTTTATAATGAAAGAACTAAAGATAAGTTGTGGCGGTTTGCAAAACCGCCACAACAACTTGATTATGCTTTAATCTTCCAAGTATTCGTAATAATAAGTATGCGTAGCAGCGATAGTACCATCGCTATCATGAACAGTTTGAATTTTTTTGACAGGATACCCCTTGCTATTGTACTCGTATGAATATTCGTCATGTAGTTTTCCGTCTACGTAATGTTTTGTCAAATTGTTTTTTGACATTGTTTTTGTTACCGACTCATTATCCATATAGCCCCAGTTTGCTAAGAATTCGCTAGAACCACAATATGGATTGTTTTTGTTGTCATAGATAAAAGTGTATGTGGTGTTATTGAATTGGAAACTTGATATATTGCCCCCATCCCAAGTAAAATCGAACACACCCATAGACTGTCCATCAAAAAGATATATTGAACTAATTTTTCCGCTGTTATAATTAAATTCATAATTAAAATCACCGATAGTCATGGTTGCTTCAATTGTGGACAGGTTTGCTCCTTCATAATGATAAACGTAAGAGGAAACTCCGATAGAGAAAACTACGTTCGAGATTCGAAGGACATCTTGAGACACTCTTTCACAGAGCCTATTATTTTGATATGTATAGGTATGGATTTCCTCCCCATGCCCATTCCGTATCTTGATTAATTTATTGTTTTCCCAATACCAAATTTCTTCTAATTCTTTCTCCCCGTCTCCATATTGATAATATATCCTGCTGATTTTCATTCCGGGGTTATAGACACCTGCCTGTTGGGTGGTGATGTTTTCCTCGGGGTCCTCATCCTTGTCTTTCTGGCAAGAGGCCACACCTAAAAGCAACGCTACGGCTGCAAAAATGTAAAGTACTTTTTTCATGATGATTTATTTTAAAAATGAATGCCTAATTGAACTAACAAAATTGACGGAGCAACATCCTTGGATTTGAACTTGGCAGAGTCGTGGTCAGGACTGCCGTAAGTGTAATCCAAGGTTTCATCCAATTTGCCCGTCACTTTGTCCGCACCCAAGCCATAATAATGGAGGCCGATGCTGAATTTTTCATTGACAATCAGCCCCACACCTGTCTGAAAAGCGAACGTGGTGGCCACATCGTATGAATATTCATCCGTCAGCTCGGTCCCGTATGAATCCTCTATAACCACAGTATAGTTCGTAATCTGCCTGAAGTTTATACCCAACGAGGCTTCGCCATAGAGTTTGAGCGTAGGCGAAACAGCATACTCATAGTTGACACCCGCCAAGATGGGAATGTTGATGTACTTGGGTTTCGTGATGTCGCAAGAGCCGTATGTATCCTCATTGTAATCACGCAAATCTTCAAAATAATCCTTCACATCGCCGTTCATGCCGTTCAACATAAAATCGACACTAAAAACAATACCCAACCCTTGCACCGGAGCAACGGGGACTCTTGCTTTCGCGCCCAAATCAAAACCCACACCAGCTCCGCCATAATCGGAAACCGTGTTGAGCAGCGTGCATTTACCTCTGTCCATGTCGGATTCACCAAACCCACCCATAGGAAATGCACCTCCAAGGTGTACGGAAATAATTGATTGGGCAAACAACGTTTCACAAGCCAAAAGCATTACGGCAATAACAAATATTTTTCTTTTCATTTTTCAGTAATTTTTTATATGTTGCCTACTTTTTTCGGTTTTCGGCTTTCCCGTGGTGCCACTTGAACCTAAATTTACGCACATAAAAAAGCGTGGCACTTTTCGCTTTCATCGGTCATTTTGAGGCCTTCGACTGCCTTTTTCCCCCAATTACAACGAGTAAAGTCCACGCCTTGCGGCGGGAGCTCCGTTGCTTTACTCAAGGATGATTGTATAAACCGTGGAAGTTTTTAGATGTCCCTTGTCAAGCTACTTTGCTTTTTCTATATGTCTTACAATGTGCGTATCTGCATTATACGCTGTGCTTCATCGGCATTGTTTTTGGTTGATAATTCCGTGATTTGATTTTGCAAATATACGACTTTTTTCAGAAACAGCACCCAAAAAAGAAAAAAATACCGCCTCGTTCATCCTATTGAAGGGTTGGAGTTCCTTTGGAGATAAGAACAAGTGACCTAGGTGTGACCTAGGTATGACCAAGGACTGACCTAGGTATGACCTAGGTATAACGCCAAGGTTAGTCCTAGGTCATACCTTGGTCACACCTTGGTCAGTCCTGAAGCATTTGGGAGGATCTTGTATCGGTAGGGGGGATGCAACTTTTTTTATATTGGGCAACAAAACGAGGGTTGAGAAGTGGGGGAGGGGCCGTTCGGTGAGGTATAAAAAACCCCGCGCTCGAAGCGTGGGGTAGTGGGTGAGACGGTGCCTTAGGCTCTTCGTTTTACTTGCCGTAGACGGTGCTCCATACTTGCACATCCTCTTTGTCGATGGTGTGGACGTAGCATTTGGCTTTGTAGGTGTTGTATTTGACCGAGACGTTGACCTTCTTGGCCGCATTTTCGGCATGTTCTTTGGCCAGTTTTTCAACTTTGTTGGCCTTGCCGTCGTGGATGATGCAGGCATGAATGCCGGGGGTGAAGTCGCCCACGGTGGCAAACTCGGTGTCGAAGGCGTCGTTGAAAGTCTTTGACACTGTGCTCCATTCGCTCATGTATTCCTCAAAGTTCGATCCGGAATAATCGTCGGGAGTGAGTACCCATTCAATAGAATAGTCGATGTGTTCCTCGGTGCAGCTGGTGGTGCAGCACAAAGCGAGACCCAACAATGTTGCAAATAAAAGTTTTTTAATCATAATTATTTTTGTTTTGATTTATAATAAGTTATTATTGTTTGCCATATAAAGATTATTTTATTAGAGATTGCAAAATTACAAAAAAATAATGTATCTTTGCAAAAAATTTAGAAGTTGTTTGATATGAAGATTATTAGAAAACGTCTATGGGCTTTTGTGGGGATAGTGTTGCTGGGTACGATGTTTGTGGCATGCCACAAGGACGATGAGGATCCCGTTATCCCCGAACCTGTACAGGAGTATTACGAGATTGTCAGCGGGTCGCAGCAGCAGTATACTATTGCCGGCATCAAGAGCCGCCTTGCGGCCACGGCCACCGAGGGCATAGCGCTGGACAATATTCCCGCCTTGTTTATGCTTGCCACAGGGAGCCACGAGTTCGACTCGTTGGGGGTGCTGCTCAACAGTACCGACCCATATAGCACCCTCGTGATGCGCTATCCGAGCGTTGATGCCAACGGGTCCACGCTGTGGCTCTCGGGACGCCTCTATTTCCGCTGCGATGCCAAGGGCAACATTGTCCGTCCCGACCATATTCTCTTGGCCAACCGTCACACGATATGCCACCGCAACGAGGCCCCCTCGGCCGACTATAATCTCGAGGCCCTCTTTGCCAACCAGGGCGCTCTGGTTGTGGTGCCCGACCTGATAGGCTTTGGTGCCACGGTGGGACTGCCGCACCCTTACTGTGTGTCCGACCTCAATGCCCGCAATGCTGTCGATATGCTGCGTGCGGTGAAGCACTACCTGGCCGATGCAGGCCTTTGGAGCGACACCCTCAAGGTCTACAACGAGGGCTATTCGCAGGGCGGCAACACCTCGCTGGCCGTGGCCCGATATATGCAGACAGGCGCCCGTGGCGAGTTCAACCTGGCCAACTCTTATTGCGGTGGCGGCCCTTACAGCATAAGCCAGATGATTGAGGATTATATAGCCAACGACTATACTGCCTATCCCATCGGCATCCCCTACGTCCTCATAGGCCTCAAATATGCCTATCCCGAGATTATGAAGCAGTCGTATTACGATTATCTCTCGCCCGCCATGGCCTCGGTCAATATCACCGACTCCATTGTGTCGAAGAACTACACCACAACCGACATACACGGCATTATAGCCCGTGCCACAGACCACACCGACTACCACGATGTGAAACCCTCCGAGGTGCTCTCGTCCGAGATTTACAATCCCTCCAGTGACGTCTATACGCAATCAATGGAGGCCGCCGAGCGGTGCGACCTGGCCCGTGGCTGGCAGCCCGAAACACCGGTGCATTTCTTCCACGACAGCACCGACGGCTACGTCTCCTTTGTCAACTTCACCACAGCGCAGAGCAACATAGCCAATGCCAACACCTACTTTGAAATCAACCCCTATTCGGCAGGGTTGCTGAGCGCCATGATAGAGAGCCACCCCTTTGCGGGATTGATATTCTATTTCCGCATCGTCATGGGCGAATACCGCCATGTGTATACCTCCTCATCCCAAGCGGTGAGACGCAGATAACGAAAAAAGCCCGCCAAATCGGCGGGCTTTTTTTGATGTGAATTGCTTCAGATTTTTTTGAATTTCTGAGTGGCTGTTGAGGTTGGGACACCATCGATAGTCTCGATCACTTCGGTAAGTGTAAGACTGTTCTTGGTGATTTCATCAATCGTAATGGTATTGATATCCGTTCTGCCTTCCTCGTCCTCAGCCTTAACAATAAGATTGTTGCCCTCAATGGAATAATTGGTCGACCCGCACAAGAACTCGTCTATTGCAGAATCACCCGTGGATGCGGTAACTGTGAGGATGCCGTCATCGGTGAACTCGTAGGTCATGTGGTCAATTAGTAATGGGAACAGTTCAGACATTAAATCGTCGTCGGTTGTGGCCGAGACGAGGCTCCATTTGCCGATGATGAGGTCCTGGTTATCTTTTTTGCAGGAGCTGAGGGTGAACATGGCGCCCACTAAGAGAGCCAGCGAGAAAACTTTGAAAATGTTTTTCATAAAATGGGTGTTAAAATTAATATTTACAAAATTACAAAAAAGACCCGTTAAAAAGCGGGTCTTTTCTATTATTGTTTCACACCTCAGATTTTTTCAAAACCCATAGTGAGTTCCATATTGTCCGCATTGGTGTACAAGGTCATCTTATTCTTGGTGATTTCTTTAATGGTGGCCGTACCAAAATCCAATCCCGTGCTGTCGGTCAAGGAAATATTGAGTTTGTCGCCATCAACGGTATAGTTGGCCGATGTCTTGTAAATGTCGTCAATCATGGAATTACCCGTATTGGTGGTAATTGTCATCACACCATTTTCGGTGAACTCGAAAGTGGCTTTGTTGAGAATCATCGTAAGAGCCTGGGTGATTCCTGCATCAGTGGAAGTGGCCGAAGTGAGGTTCCATTTGCCGATGATGAGGTCTTTGGCCTCTTTCTTGCAAGAAGTGAGGGTGAACATGGCACCCACTAAAAGGACGAGCGAGAGAACTTTGAAAATGTTTTTCATGATGTTGTTATTTTAAATATTAAGTTTTGCACAAGTCATAGCCTTTTTATTTGTTTATCGCCAAACAAAAAGAACAGAAACTATCTACGTATGAGGTTATCAGTAGTTTTTTCGAAAGTCAGCGTGATTTCATACGTACCTTCGACTGTGTTCAAAGTCAGTTTTTTCTTGGTGAGTTCCTTGATGGTGGCAGTGCTTGTTTCACCATCCTCGTCAATCATAGTAATCTTGTCGCCGTCAATGGTATAGGAGCCAGTAGAGGTTTGAGTTTGGCCAAACATGGTCATCGCCGTGGTCACGACACCGTCTTCGGTGAACTCCATAGCCATGTTACCAATCATCATTGGCAACACTACAGACATTTCTGGGTCATTGGAAGTGCCCTCGGTGAGGCTCCAAGTGCCGATAATGAGTTCCTGATTATCTTTTTTGCAGGAACTGAAAGTGAACATGGCGCCCACTAAAAGGACGAGCGAGAGAACTTTGAAAATGTTTTTCATAATGTTGAAATTTATATTGTTAATATGTTAATTTGTTTTGATTCTTCCACTATCGTCTTGTAATTTCCACAGTGACGGGTTCATTGGTAGTGTCATCGGTGTAATTCAAAACCAATTTCCCGTCAGAGATTTGCTTATAGGTGGCAACACCGGAGAATAATTCTTCAGTATCGCCATCGCTGATAATAATCTGATTGTCACTAATACTATAGCGTGTTTTTCCTTCCGAGGAAATCATATATAATTCGAGTTTATAATTCAGAGTTCCATTCTTTTTGAATTCGAAATATGAGTTATTGACAGCAGTCTGATACATATAGTCGGTAAACTCATCTTCAGAAGAGGCGGCAGTCAAGTCCCATGTGCCAACGATGAAGTCAACATTCTCCTTTTTGCAGGAGCTGAGGGTGAACATGGTGGTCAATACGAGTACCAGCGAGAGAACTTTGAAAATGTTTTTCATGATGAATTTTTTAAATTATTAATAAAATGATGTTGTCAAAATATGGTGCAAAAATACGACTTTTTTTTGATATGGAGTGTTTTTTGGCACTTTTTTTCATATTGGGTGTATTGCTACACAATTTTTTTTATATATTCGCGTTACATTTTTTAGAACGCAATTAACAATATTTTATAACCGCCTTGTCCGCAAGGCTTTCAAACCAGAAAAAATCAGAACACTATGAAGAATATCAATGACTTGAACATCGATGCTTCGGCAAAGAAAAATATCGAAACATGGCTCAACGGATCCTACGACGAGGAGACCAAGCAGGCCATCCGCGACATGATGGACAACGAGAATGAGCTGAACGAGAGCTTCTACCGCAACCTTGAGTTCGGCACTGGCGGTCTCCGTGGCATCATGGGTGTGGGCACCAACCGCATGAACCGCTACACCGTGGCCATGGCCACCCAGGGTTTGGCCAACTATGTCAAAAAGTGCTTCCCCGAGGCCAGCCCCATCAAAGCCGCCGTGAGTCACGACAGCCGCAACCACAGCCGCGAGTTTGCCGAAATCACCGCCCATGTGCTTGCCGCCAACGGCTTCCACGTCTACCTCTTCGAGGCCCTGCGCCCCACGCCCGAGCTCTCCTTTGCCGTGCGCCATTTCGGCTGTCAGACAGGTGTGATGCTCACCGCCAGCCACAACCCCAAGGAGTACAACGGCTACAAGGCCTACTGGGACGACGGCTGCCAGCTTGTGGCGCCCCACGACACCAATGTGATTGACGAAGTGCTGAAAATCCAGCGCCTCGAGGATGTGAAGATGCACGGCGGCGAGGAGAATATCGAGATTGTGGGCGAGAACGTCGACAGCGTCTACCTCAACCGCATCGAGAAGAACTCCCTCCACCCCGAGCTCATCAAGAAGCACCACGACCTCAAGATTGTCTACACCCCCCTGCACGGCACAGGCATCACCATGATACCCCGTATGCTCGAAAAATTGGGCTTCACCAACGTGAACATCGTCAAGGAACAGGCCACCCCCGACGGCAACTTCCCCACAACCCCCAGTCCTAATCCCGAGGAGAAGCCGGCCATGAAGATGGCTGTGGATCTGGCCAAGGAGATTGATGCCGACATCGTCTTCGCCAGCGACCCCGACGCCGACCGCGTGGGTGTGGCCGTGAAACGCCCCGACGGCGAGTGGATGCTCCTCAACGGCAACCAGACATTCTCCGTGCTGGCCTACTACCTTATCAAGGAATGGAAAGAGACAGGCCGTCTCACAGGCAAAGAATACATCATCAAGACCATCGTCACCAGCGAATTGCCCGCCGACATAGCCCGCAAGGCCGGCGTGAAGGTGTATGATGTTCTGACAGGCTTCAAATTCATCGGCGACAAAATCCGCCAGATGGAGCAGAGCGAGACCTTCATCATGGGCGGCGAAGAGAGCTACGGCTATATGATTGGCGACTTTGTGCGCGACAAAGACGCCGTTGCTGCCTGCTCCATGATAGCCGAGATAGCCGCCTGGGCAGCCGAACAGGGCAAGACATTCTTCGACGTGCTGGTGGACCTCTACAAAGAGTACGGCTTCTACAAAGAGGGACTCCTCAGCGTGGTGCGCAAAGGCAAGAGCGGAGCCGAGGAAATACAGCAGATGATGAAAGACTATCGCGAGAATCCCCCCAAGGAAATCGACGGCGAAAAAGTCGTCTGCATCAAGGACTACAAGCTCCACGAGAGCACCGACCTCCTCACCGGCAAGAAAGAGCCCATCACCCTGCCCACCAGCAACGTGCTGCAGTTCTTCACCGACAAGGGCAACAAAGTCACCGTCCGTCCCAGCGGCACCGAGCCCAAAATCAAGTTCTATTTTGGTGTGAAAGGCGAACTCTGCTGCAAAGACTGCTTCGACAAGACCAACAACGCCCTCGATGCCAAAATCGAATCCATCAAAAAAAGCATGAATCTCTGATAATTATCATAAAAACAGCTAACCGAGGATGCCGTACGGCACCCTCGGTTTGTTTTATTGTGACACTTCGCGTCTCGCGTGGACGCTCTTTATAAGTATAACGTGTTAGCAGAATTAATCCCATAGGGATTTGATATGGTAGCCAGCCATTCTATGGCTGGTGCCTGGTATTTATAAGGTTGCATCATTTGCATGCCGTTAGGTATGCGACAGCGCTATAACTCTGATAATCGCATACCTGACGGCATGCGGGTATCCTATCCACTCGCAAACCAGCCATAGGAATGGCTGGCTACCATATTTGACCCCTGCGGGGTCTAAATAGCCTAATTAATTCCGCTAACGAGTAAACACACTCTTTATCAAACCAATAAAGTTACACAGGAACTAATATAGCATTGCCTTCGCAGTGCCCTCGTTGGTTAACCTCTGTAGGATAAGGCGTGGATGACGATTGGGTGATGATTGGGTCGCTCGTATAAGCGATACTATAGCGATATTGTAGCGACGGTAAAGCGACCCTACAGCGACCGAAGGACGAGGGCACCACGAGGTTGGGTTTACATCATTCCCTCAATTTCGGCAACAGTATATTCCACCCCAGCGGTGTGCAGAGCGTCGTAGTGTCGCAGAATATAGCCCTCAATTCCATGTTGGCTGAAAAGTTCCATCACCTCGCGTCCCGTAAGGCCGTGAACCGCTTTGTATTCTTCGATACAGCAAATCAAAAATTCTATAGCTATATTCATGCTTCCTCCGGATATGTGATTTCACCTGTCGTTATCTCTTGATGCCACAAGTCTGCCAAAGCCAATGGACTCAGGTGCCACAACTTAGAGGTCTCACGTTCTAAGTCGCTGTATAATCTCGAGGCATACAGTTCCTTCACCGCTTCCAGTGGTTCAACACCATAGTACTCGTGCATCTTCGCCACAACCATTGGTACCAGCATCTGCAAAGTGCCTTTAAAAATCTTCTCCTCCTGACTCATAGATTATAACTGGTTAAAAAGTATAAATATTTTAATGCTTCGTCACTTGCAAAGGTCAATTGGTTATACAGTTTCTTCACCTTCAGTCGGGTCAATGTTTCCTCTTTGGTGAGGATTCCGCTGGAGTAAGCAATAAATGTCCTGAAAACATCATCGTTTGCTACAGGACCATACACAAAGTCGTATGTCTCACGGCCAAGATTGTTGCGGTTTAGGCTTACGAAATCCAGCCAGTCTTCGCTTACTCCTTCAAACCATCGGTGTGAAAGAGCATTCCTCATAGCCTCAACGTCAGCCTCGTAAACGTTCACTACAGCCTTGTCTGAATGTGTGCGATCCTTCACCTTGAGGGCAAAGTTCTGGGCTTGCTCTTCGTTTAGTGTTGTATAAAACCCTTGCCCGAAGTCCAAAGCCCGATTAGGTTTCAGAATCCGTGGTGAAGAAATAACCGTGTCGCTACCGTGATATAATAACATGTTACTTAATTAACTCAAAACAATCTTTTTTATTGTCTCTCGTTCTGAATTATAGATTGTGTTTCTATTCTGCTTTTTGACCAATAAAGAATGTTCCTACATAATAGGGCAATAATAATTCTTGTTCAGGTTCAGGACTTTTTTTTGACAAATATTAAAATTCAGATTCAATATAATCAATGACTTCTTTGGATAAAAACCTTGGATGTTGTATCCATCCATTAACCCCATGTTTGTGCAATTCTTTCATTGTTAACATGTCTGAGTCGGTTTTGCACAATACCTTCATACGGAAATACTTGTTGTTATTAGCACCAGCTTCAAATTCGGTTTTGTCTGTCCAGCAATTAAGGTTTTTCATGGAATTACTAAATGAAATATCTGTTGAAACAACTTCCATTTTATACTTGATTCTCATGAGTGGCTTAGTGCAGTAGACGTAAACGATATCTCCAACTTCAACATTTACGCTTTGTTTCCAATCTACCATATTGTTGTGTTTGGAAAAGAATTTGACTAAATCAAACTTACCACTGTTTGATGCGATAATCCAATAATTCATATTTCGTGATTTGATTTTGCAAATGTACGATTTTTTTCATAAATAATTTTCAAATATGAAAAAAATGATGGAGAAGAACAAGTCCATTTGAGTTCAAAATTCTTTAAATCGTTGGAAATCTGTAGAGATTTATATGGTTGGGGAAATATATCGCACATTTGAATAGGTGCGAGAACGGGCTTTAAGCACTTGGCACAATGTGGTTACTCTTTTTGGGGCGTAAGACAAAAAGGGGATGCCTCAAATAAGACATCCCCTTTTCGGTTTATGATAAATAATTTTATTTCAAGTTGGCGAGGGCTTCCTTGATGCGGCGGAGTGCTTCGCGGAGCTGGTTTTCGCTGGTGGCGTAGCTGAGGCGGATGCAGTCGTCATCGCCGAAGGCTGAACCCATGACGGTGGCTACGTTGGCTTCGTTGAGGAGGTAGAAGGCCATATCGGTGGAGTTCTCGATCTTCTTGCCGTTGAAGCTCTTGCCGTAGTAGGAGCTGCAGTCGGGGAAGAAGTAGAAGGCACCCTGGGGAAGACGAACCTTGAGGCCGGGGATGTCGCAGAGGAGTTTGTAGACCATGTCGCGACGCTGGCGGAAGATGTTGCGCATGTTGATGATGTCTTCGCTTGTGGCGGGGTCCATCTGCATGGCGCGGACGGTGGCTTTCTGGGCGATGGAGCATGTGGCGCTGGTCACCTGGCCCTGGAGCTTGTTGCAGGCTTTGGCGATAACGGTGGGGGCGGCGATGAAGCCGATACGCCAACCGGTCATGGCGAAACCTTTGGCGACACCGTTGACGGTGATGACGCGGTCTTTGATTTCGGCAAACTGGGCGATGCTTTCGTGTTTGCCCACGAAGTTGATGTGCTCATAGATTTCGTCGGCCATGACGAAGAGGTTCTCGTGGCGGGCAACGACGTCGGCGATGGCTTTGAGCTCGTCTTTGGTGTAGAGCATGCCTGTGGGGTTGCTGGGGCTGGAGAACATGATGAGTTTGGTCTTGGGGGTGATGGCGGCTTCGAGTTGTTCGGGGGTTACTTTGAAGTCGTTTTCGATGGCGGTTTTGACATAGACGCACTTGCCTTCGGCCACACGGACGATTTCTTTATAGCTGACCCAGAATGGGGTGGGGATGATGACTTCGTCGCCAGGGTTGATGAGGCACTGGACCAACTGGTAGATGCTCTGTTTGGCACCCGTGGAGACGACGATTTGCTCGGGTTTGAACTCGAGGCCGTTGTCGCGGCGGAATTTTTCGCAGATGGCTTCTTTGAGGTCGGCATAGCCAGGCACGGGAGGATAGTGGGTAAAGTTGTCGTCGATGGCTTTCTTGGCGGCTTCCTTCACGGTGTCGGGGGTGTTGAAGTCGGGTTCGCCGATGGAGAGGCTGATAACATCTTTGCCTTGAGCTTTCAGTTCGCGGGCTTTGGCGGTCATGGCGAGGGTCTCGCTCTCGGCCATGTTGAGAATTCTGTTGCTGAGGATTTCCATAGTATATGTTTTTAAATTTTGAATGCTGTAGGGTTGTTTTCGCGGTGTTGTTTTTGGCGAATTTGAATGCAAAGGTACACAATATTTTTTATATTTGTTCTTTTTTGTAAAAAAAATAGTATATTTGTAGTCTTGTAAGCAAATTAGTCAAATACATTTAATAATAACGTAAATAATTATAAATTATGGCAAAAGAGATAACAGACGCTGAGGCTTTGAGGCAAGAAAAATTGAAGATTTTGCAAGCCACATTGGACAAGATAGAGAAAAATTATGGCAAGGGTTCGGTGATGAAGTTGGGTGACCGCGTTTCGGAAAAAGTGGATGTGGTGCCTACAGGCAGCATCAGTTTGGATGTGGCTTTGGGTGTCGGAGGATTCCCGAAAGGTCGTATCATTGAGATTTACGGTCCTGAGTCGTCAGGTAAGACCACGTTGGCCATTCACGCTATTGCCGAGTGCCAGAAGGCTGGCGGTATAGCGGCTTTTATTGATGCTGAGCATGCTTTCGACAGTTTTTATGCCAAGAAATTAGGGGTGGATATCGACAACTTGTTGGTGTCGCAACCCGACAATGGTGAGCAGGCGTTGGAGATTGCCGACAATCTGATTCGCTCGGGCGCTATCGACATCATCGTGGTGGACTCTGTGGCCGCACTGACTCCCAAGGCGGAGATTGACGGCGAGATGGGCGATTCGAAGGTGGGTCTCCAGGCCCGACTGATGAGCCAGGCCATGCGCAAACTGACCTCTACGATTGCCAAGACCAACTGCTGCTGCATCTTTATCAACCAGCTGCGTGAGAAGATTGGCGTTATGTTCGGCAATCCCGAGACCACTACGGGCGGCAATGCGTTGAAGTTTTATGCTTCGGTGCGTGTGGATATTCGCCGCATACAGGCCATCAAGGATGGCGACCAAAACATCGGCAACCGTGTGAAGGTGAAGATTGTGAAGAACAAGGTGGCACCTCCTTTCCGCACTTGCGAGTTCGACCTTATGTTTGGCGAGGGTATCTCGAAACTGGGTGAGATTATCGACTTGGGCGTGGAACTGAATGTTATCAAGAAGAGTGGATCGTGGTTCAGCTACGGCGAGACCAAGCTATCGCAGGGCCGTGAGGCTTTGAAACAGTTGCTGCGCGACAATCCCGAGTTGTGCGATGAGTTGGAAGGCAAGGTGCGCGAAGCATTGGCCGAAAAACAGGCTGCACAGTGATTAGTGAATGGTGATATGTGAATAGTGAATGGTGAATAGTGAATGGTGACTTGGAGGCGGAAGCCCTCTGATCACAGATCACTAATCACAAATCACAGGACTCGTAATTGGAAACGCTTGAACTTACAGGTATGAAGAGATGTTTTATATTGTCGCTTTTGTTGTGGCTGGCTGCTGTGGGCTATGGTCAAGTGGATTCTGTGCCCATGCAACAGTCGTTGCCGAGCGACTCGCTCTTCTATCGTGATGCTGCTAAAGAAGTACCAGAGTACTATTTTGACGATTCGGTTTACTATTACTACTACGATTCGGCCTACTATGAGGATGAGCCTGTTCAGGCCCCCAATATCAACCCCATTTACTATTTCGGCAGCCCTTTTAGTGCCCATTTTGCCGAGTTGAAGTTTTTTGCCGGCATAGGAGACCGCGGCTTTGGCATAGATTATGCCTACCTGCCCGAAGTATGGGGGTTCCATGTGAACGGCATGGTAGGACGGGCAGGGTACTGGGTATCGGCGGGAGGCGACCTTCGCCTGTCGAAACCTTGGAGCAAGGCTGACTGGCATTGCTATGGCAGTGTGGGTGTTAGTGGGGGCGACAATCCATTGCGGCCTACATTGGAGGCAGGTGTGCGTGTGGCTGCTGTGGAGCATGATGGAAAATTCTGCATCACCAGCGGCACTTTGGGTGTGATGACCAATTTCCAAGGGGTGTTTGTCACGGTGGGCTTCGGACTCTCCATTTGTGTGCTGGCTTCGGCAGCCGTGTTCCTGGCGCTATGATGTGAATGGTGAGATGTGAATAGTGAATGGTGAAATGTTATGTTGAGGATTTCTGTTAACTCTTTAAACTTTTTTCAAAAGCTATGAAAACTATTGACGAAGAAAAAGAAGAAGAAGCAATACAGGCCAAATATGAAGAACTGATAGAGGCCTGCAAAAATAATTATCCATTGAGCGAGCGGGAAGAGGAAGAGATATTCCGCGCTTTCTCGTTGGCCAAGAAGATGCATAGCGGCATCCGTCGCAAATCGGGCGAAGCCTATATCTTCCACCCGTTGGAGGTGGCCATTATTGCCGTAAAGGAGATTGGGTTGGGACCCATTGCCGCGGTATGCGCCTTGCTGCATGATGTGGTAGAGGACACCGATACGTCGTTAGATGACTTGCGTACCATTTTTGGTGACCGTGTGGCCACGATAGTGGACGGCGTTACCAAGATAGAGGATGTTATCGTGCTACAACAATCCGAATCGAAGCAGGCCGAGAACTACCGCAAGATTCTGATGTCGATGTGCAACGATGCCTACGTCATCTTTTTGAAACTGAGCGACCGACTCCACAATATGCGTACCTTGGAGTCGATGAAGGACACCAAGAAACTGGCCATATCGGCAGAGACGCAGTATCTCTATATCCCCCTGGCCCACCGTCTGGGTCTTTATAGCATCAAAACTGAGTTGGAAGAGTTGGTGATGAAATACACCAATCCGAAGAAATACAGTGAAATACTTGCACTCATAAACAAGACCCCTGGAGTGGAGAAACAGTTGAAGGAGTGTCTCACCAAGGAGATACGCCGTATGTTGGACGAAAATGGTTACAAATACACCATCAAAACGAGGGTGAAGTCGGTTTACAGTTGTGCCAAGAAGATGGAGCGTAAAGGGGTGCAGTTTGACGAGATCTATGACCTTTATGCCATGCGCATCATCTTGGACGTGCCTCGTGAATTGGAGAAACAGGAGTGCTTCAAGGTGTATGCCCTCATCTCGTCCAAATTCAAGCCCAATCCCACTCGTTTCCGTGACTGGATTTCAGAGCCTAAGAGCAACGGTTACGAGTCGTTGCAGACCACGGTGATGACCCCTATCGGTCGTTGGGTAGAGATTCAGATTCGCTCGGAACGCATGGATGTGATAGCCGAAAAAGGTATGGCGGCTCATTTCCTCTACAAAGAGGCCCATCCTAACGAGCATTTTGAATCGAACCCGATGGAGGAATGGCTCCAGCAGATTCGTACCACTCTCGAAAACACCGAGAAGAACGCCCTCGACCTTGTAGAGGAATTTAAAGCGGCCTTATATATTAACGAGATATATGTGTTTACCCCCAAGGGCGACACGATAAAACTGCCAGCCCGATCCTCAGTGCTGGATTTCGCTTTCGCCATACACTCCGACTTGGGCCTGCATTGTATAGGTGCCAAGGTGAATGCCAAGTTGGAACCTGTAAGCTACAGACTTCACGCTGGCGAACAGGTGCAGATTCTGACCAGTCGCAAGGCTCTGCCGCAGGACGAGTGGTTGGACAATGTGCAGACCACTCGTGCCAAAGAAGCTTTGAAAGACTATCTGCGCGACCAACGCAAAGTGTATAGGGAGCAGGGCGAGCGCAAACTGCAAGAGATTTTCAAGCAGATGGGGTTGCAGAACGCTGTGGCCAATATCGGCAAACTGAAATCGCATCTGGATATTGCCAGCGAGATTGACCTGTACTATCAGGTGGCTGTGGAGAAAATCACCAAAGCCGATGTGGCGGCATGTTTCAGCAAGTCGAAGAGCGGTATCCGCACCAGCGGGACCCACAATCTCTACTTTCTGGAACCCTATAAAAAGATCTTTGACGCCACAAGTACCACTATTCACAGCATCAAGGAGGTGAACCCTGACCGAAAGAACAGCATCGTGCTGGACGAGGATTATGAAAACTATCCCACCGAGCCTGCCTCTTGTTGCAATCCTGTGCAGGGCGACCATGTAGTTGGCATCGTCTCCGATGGCAAGATTATGGTACACCGCACCAACTGCAAGGTGGCTATTGACGAGATGGCCCGTCACGAGAACCATATCGTCCGTGCCCGCTGGCGTCCTGGCGAGCATGTGGCCCTCTTGTCGGGTATTGCCTTCACGGCTGTCGACCGTCAAGGACTTTTGCAGGAAATCACCCGCATTGTCTCCGAGCAGATGAACCTTAATATGCGAGCCATCACGTTGGAAGCCGTCGAAGGTGTCGTGCGAGGCATCATTATGCTCTATGTGCTCGACCTCGACAACTTGAACCTGCTGCTTAAAAATCTGAAAGAACTTGATGGAGTGGAGGAGGTGCGCAGATTATGATAGGACAAACTACTCACGACGCTTTTCAGCGATTGAGCGATATATTGGACACACTCCGCAAGGAATGTCCGTGGGACAAGGTACAGACTTTGGAGAGTTTGCGCTACCTCACCATTGAAGAGACCTACGAACTGAGCGAGGCCATACTGCATTGCACTGCAACACAAAGCGGACAGGAGAGCAATGTGGAGCTAAAGAAAGAGTTGGGCGACTTGTTCATGCACCTGATGTTCTACTCCAAAATAGCTGAAGATGAGGGTCGTTTCAGTCTTGAGGATGTGCTCACAGCCATAAGCGACAAGTTGGTTGCCCGCCATCCATTCATCTATCAAAAGGAAGCATACGATGGCGAGAGCTGGGAGCAATTGAAGATGCACGAAGGGCGTAAATCGGTGCTCGAAGGGGTGCCCGCAAGTCTGCCCCCATTGGTGAAAGCGGTGCGGATGCAGGAAAAAGCGGCAGGCATAGGGTACCAGATGCCCGAAAAAGACTGCCGAGTGCATGAAGACATGGACGAAGAGGCTTTTGGCGATTTGCTTTTTGACCTGGTGCATTGGGCCCATGATCGAGGCATCAACGCCGACGATGCTTTGGCCCGAGCCAACCTCCGTTTCCAAGACCGCGTGAAGGCTTTCGAAGCGGAGAATGCCAAGTAGCAATTGTTTTGTTTTACAGATATCTTAGCTTTTGTATTATGCCGTAATAGCCGTGTGCAGTCGCTCGATATACTTGCTGATACATTGTGCATTTACACCCCATATATCAATCAGGTCATAGTCGTTGAAAGGACTGTCGTTGATTAGGGTGTCTACCTTGATATCCCCGTTTTCGCATACATAGTTGATGATGGTTTTTAAGTATTCTTCCTGCTGCGAGTTTAGGTTGTTGTCGCTGATGAATTGAGTGAACATTTTCAATGCCACAGCACGGTCTATACCGATAATTGAACGGATAAAGGCTGCCACATAGTCTCCACATACCATATTTTGCGTGTAGTGGTGGTATTCGTCCTTGGTGCCGAGTTCGCTCCACAGGATGCGTTCCAATTCTATTATATCGGCCTCTGTCAATGGCTCAATATAAAGTATCTTTTGGAGCACGGGGAGGTTGCGGTTCTCTGCAAGGTAATCCAACACCCTTTGTCGATAAGTGGTGAAAGTGGTCATCTCTTCCGCCACACCATAGTCGGTGATGGTGTCTTCAATATCCACTTCAAAGGTCTTGCCACCTTGACCGAACACGAATTTCACCAACTCCCTAAGTTCCGTCCTGACCCTCTCCAACCCTTCGAGTGTGAGATTCTCCCAAAACACATCGCTCAACACCATATTGATGGTCTCCATTTTGGCCTGCACCTGCGGAATAGTGGCTTTCTCGGATAGGGCTTGGGCAATGGTGATGATGTTCTTGATGCTCTTTGTTCCCTTTACAACTTCACTTACTTGAGAAAGTTCCACTGTGAGCACTAAGAGGTCGAACCTCTTGGCACCTTCATCGGTCTGATTCTTGATCAGCAGTGGCGAGATATCCTGTTTCAGCATTTCCACGTCAACCAAGGACAGGTACACCCAATTCTCAGGATGCTTCATTCTTGACACGTTTGCCCACTGTTCTCTGACCGAGATATGGTTGTCGTTTAACATCTTCACTTGTTCCATCATCAGGGCTTTCAAGTCGTCGTGCAACTGCTTGTCAAACGGGATGGCTTGATGCTGAGTGTGTTGAAGTTCAAAGGCCAAGTCGGCACGGACACAGAACAGACGCTCCGTAAGCGATTGCGTGGGTTTTGCTTCTTGCCCGTCGGGATTCGTGCCAAAGTACTCAAAGTTCCTGCACCAATCGAAGATGTAAAAACGCTCCTTGTCCTTGCCTAATCCAAAGATGTTCTCGCTCAGACGTGTGCCTCGACCTATCATCTGCCAAAACTTAATCTTGCTCTTCACTATCTTGAAAAACACGAGGTTCAGCACATCAGGAATGTCGATACCCGTGTCGAGCATATCCACACTCACGGCTATCTGAGGATTAGCATCCCTCTTTTCCATCTTATCAATAAGGTCTTGGGCGTAGTTCACATAGTTGTCTATCAGCACACAGAAGTCGCCACCGTATTCAGGAAACAGGAGGTTGAACCGCTTTACAATAAGTTCTGCATGTTTGTGATTGTAGGCGAAGATGATGGTCTTGCCGATTCGCTCGCCTCCTTGAACCGAGAGGCCGTGGATCATCAGGTCTTGCAGCACCTTGTCGATAGTGTCGGTGTTGAAGATGTAGGTGAATACCTCCTTGCTTTCGATGTCCCTGCCTTTGCCACAATCGCCTTTCAAGGCCTTCACCAACTTCTCATACTCCCAGATTTTTTCCATCTGTTCCTTTTCCTGCTTGCTGAGGTTGTTGTACTTGATGCCCTCTTGCAGTATCATCGAACCTTTTTTGAAAGCGGTATAGGGCACCAGATATCCGTCCAACACCGCATCGGTCAGGTTGTACTCATAGTTGGGATAGCCGTCCTCCAAGCCAAGCAGCTCGTAGGTGCTCTTATCTACGTCTTCTCGTGGTGTTGCGGTCAATCCCACAAGCATACAGTCAAAATAGTTGAAGATAGCCCCATATTTGCCAAAAACGCTGCGGTGAGCCTCATCAATGATGATAAGGTCGAATCTGCCCACGGAGAACTCCTTGACATCTGTGTCGATGTAGTTAATCATCGTCTGATAGGTGGAGAACATGATACGGGCGTTCACGTCTTTCTCTTTGGTGTCATTCTCGCTCAACACGCAGGTCGTGGTGTTGGGCAACAGCTTCACAAAATTCTTGTGTGCCTGTCTTACCAAAGAGGTACGGTCGGCAAGGAATAGCACATTCTTCGCCCAATCATTCCGCATCAGCACATCTACCAACGATATGGCCACACGGGTCTTGCCCGTACCCGTGGCCATCACCAACAGGGCTCTGCGGTGCATCGTGTTCAGATGCTCGCAAACGGCCTTGATGGCGGTTTTCTGATAGTTTCGGTCGGTTATATTGTCATTTATCGAAAAATCGGTTATTTTGCCTCTTTTCCTGCGGTCTATCAGCAGTTGCAGGTCTTTCTCTGTGTGGAAGGCGTAAAGCCTCCTTGGAGGATAGCCTAAGCCATCGATAATGTAGGTCTCGAATCCGTTGGTATAGTATATGACAGGTCGCACTTTGTACTGCTTTTCCAAGCAGTCGGCATACAGCTCCGCCTGATGTTTGCCTGCCTCGGGACTCCTGCTTGTCCGCTTGGCTTCGACTACAGCCAAAGGCACTCCATTTTGCCCAAATAGCACATAGTCGGCATAGCCCTTCCCCTCATTGTTTGGCATCCCGAACACCTCAACCTCCACGCAGGCGGTTGAAGGCAGTATCTTTCCATCTTCGTTCAGCACGTTCCAACCTGCCTCTTTCAGCATCATGTCGATGTAGAGCTTGCGAGTTTCAGCCTCACTGATATCGGTCATGGGTGTCGGCATGGGATCAGCATCCACCTTGGCAATATCTACACTCTCCACAAATTCCGTAGTTGACTCAGGCTTGTCAGGGGTCGCCACATAGACGGAGGGATTCTGCGGTATCAGTTCTTTGTTGAAGGAAGGATAGCTCTCTATGGCTCCCAACTTCACAAAAACGGAACCCACAAAGTTGTAGATGTTCAACAAGGCGAAGAACGACTCCTTCTTTGACACTTTGCCCGAATGGGCTCCTGCATTGCCCACCTTACGCACATAATGGACAGCCATCATCAATTTGTCGTTGGCCACAAATTCCTTGAAGGGTTCGCCATCCACCATTTCGAACAGGGATGTCCTCTCGCTAATTTCGAGGCCTTTAATGGCATATATGGCTCTCACCATCCACTCCAACGCCTTGCGGCTGTTGATGGCACTCGTCTCAGGGTCGCATACTTGGGTCAACTCCGCCACATTGCAGAAGTGGTATAATCCGCTGAGCGAGGGTTCATCCTTGATGTAGTCAAAGTTTAGCATTGTAGTTGGGTTTTATTTGACCAATTGGGCTAATTAGACTAATTAGGCTTATTGGCCCTATTGGTCTAATTGGTCTAATATTCTTTCTCTTTCATTCTGTATTCTCTTCTGGCCTGGCTCATCTTCTCTCTTACGCCGCCTTCTTTGACAAAGTCGGCTTGTAGGCGGTTGATGAGCTTCCTCAGCACCACATCTTCTTGGTGGATGAGGGTGATGGCAATGTTGGCAATAGTGGCAGCCGAACGACTTTGTATCTGCTCGCGATAGTAGGCGGAGTCGTTGTGGGCGGCGCACACGCGGCGGCTCTGCTCGGCACGGGGGTCATCGACTGCCCACTGCTCCAAACCCCTTACGCGGAGATAGTCTTCGTAGTCGATCAGCAACTCTTGCAAGCTGGCGCGGGCTACATTCATTAGCTTCAGTTCAGTCTCGCTGCTGGTAGTGGATGCCGAGGCGCCTTCGGCAATGTTCTGTTTCCCGCTGCGTGCTGCCTGCACCATCTGGTCTATAGTGCGGTCTCCTTTTTCCAGATATTGGTGGGCAAAATAGTGGGTAATATCGTAGATACACTCCGCCTTCTGGTAGGCAATCAGACCTTTGTAATTGCCCTTCTGCTTCAGAAATTGATAGTCGTTCTCCATAATTTTGATAATTGGGCTAATTGGACTAATCGGTTTATTCTCCAAACCAGTAGTCCATACGGGCATCAAATAGGGTCTGAGCCTCCTTGATG
>JAZUFY010000087.1:0-9962 GCA_045640925.1 Bacteroidales bacterium | reverse complement strand
AGGGTGGGTCCATCTCAGGCATCTGGTCGATAGGCAGACGCGAGAGGGAGAAAAGACCCAGCACGATGACGGCCACAAATATCAAGCCTGTGGTGATGGGCTTGTTGATTGCTGTTTTGTAGATTGCCATAGTAATGCTGTTTTGTGAATTGTGATAAGTGAATTGTGGATTGACAAATGTAAGGTGGCAGCCCTCTATTCACCATTCACCGAGGTTATTTTATTATTTCAAGTTTGCATCCATCGATGAGGCGGGCCTGGCCTGTGACAATCAGTTCATCGCCCTCTTTCAAGTCGCCAGGGGTGACAGGGATGATTTCGATGCGGTCGTCAAAACGCTGACCGAGGGTGACAGCCACGCGGTGGGCTTCGCCGTTTTTGTTGGTGAAGACATAGCGGTCGTTGCTGCCGGTGAGTTTCAAGACGCTCTGGTAGGGCACCACGATGGCGTCCATCTCACCCAATGCGAGGGTGGTTTTGACATACATGCCTGGACGGATTTTCTCGCCACTGTTTGGGATATTGAGCTTGGCTTGGAAGGTGTGGGTGGCAGGGTCGATGGTGGGGTAGACAATCTCGATAGTGGCAGGGAAGGTCTTGTCGGGATAAATGTCGCTATAGACATCAATTTTCATGCCTTGTTTGACGAGGGGGTAATAGCTCTCGGGAATGTTGATGATGGCTTTGAGGCGGCTGATTTGTGTGAGGGTGAGGATCGGCGCGCCCGTGTACATTTCGCCGTCTTCGTAGTTCTTAGCGCTGATGATGCCTGCGAATTGTGCTTTGACAAAAGTGTTCTCGTTCTGAAAACGCTCGGTCTCAACCAATTGGTCGTAGCCGGCTTTGGTTTGGTCGTAGACCTGCTGGCTCACGCTGCCCGAGGCTTTCAAAGCGGTCACGCGGTCAAGTTCGGTTTTGGTGCTGTTGAGGTTGATTCGGGTGGTGTTGAGCTGAGTTTGGTCCATACGCACCAACATGCTGCCTTTGCTTACGCGGGAACCCACTTCGACATAGATGTGCTCGATGTGGCCTGTGATGGAAGGCGAGATGTTCATTGTCTCATAGCCTTCGAGGGTGGAGGCTAATTCGATGTTTTTGGCGATGCGTTCACTCTGAAGGGTCTGCACTTTGACTTTTTCAGCCTCCTTTTTTGTAGTGGTGGCTTCGTTTTTGGCACTCTTGCCGCCGCAAGCTGCCAAGGAGCATACGGCTAAAACAATGGTTGCTGTCTTAAATAACTTGTTCATTATGATGCTTTTTTTGATTACACTTAAATGTGATATGTGAATTGGCAAATGAAGATGACAATTGTTACATTTCACCTTTTACTAATGTGCTATAGTCCTAAAAGATTTTCCAAAGCCACTTGGGCGTTGACAACATTGAGCACGGCCTGGATGTAGTTGCTCTGGGCGGTGATGATGTCGGTGCTGGCATTGGTCACTTCAAGGTTGCTGGCATGGCCGTAGGTGTATTTCTCGGAAGTGTTTTTGAACACGCGACGGGTAACGTCCAGATTCTCTTGCTGTATTTGGTAACTCTCCATAGCCGATACGAGGTCGTAGCACAATTGATTGTACTGAACACGCAGTCCGTCTTCGGCTTGTTGCTTGCTGTTCAGAGCCTCCTGGTAGTCGATTTTGGCACCTTTGATTTTCGCCCAACGAGTGCCACTTTGGAAGATGGGCAGGCTTATGCTGGCACCAATCATGTTGGGAGGTGTCATGTTGAATCCGGCATCTTTGCCAAAATAGGTTTTATTGCTGTACTGGTAATATGCCGAGAGGGTGGGGGTGCAGTCCATCCAAGCCATGGTGACTTGTTTCTTTGCCACACGCTCGCTTTGTTCAAGAAGCTGATAGCTGTAGTTGTTTTCGATATTGAAACCACCTAAGGTAAGTCCTGCTGCTTTTTGCACGTCAATTACTTGGTCTACCGTAGTGGTAAGAACTAACTGAGTGTTGACATCAGCTCCAAGTTGAAGAATCAAAGAGTTGTAGAGCATGTTTAGGGTGCGTTTGGTACTGTTGATGCTGTTACGCAACGAGGCCACTTGGACATTGAGTTTGTCGGCACTGATCTGTTCTGCAGCACCTGCGTCAACACTCGCCTGTGTGGTAGCAAGTAACTGTATCATGTTGGCTAAGCTGGAGTCAAGCAAACCGATGGTCTGCTCCATTACGAGAATAGAGGTGTAGACCGTTTTCACGTTGGCTTTGGTAGATTGGATGGTCTGTTGATGGGTGATGTTGGCCATATCGATGGCAATATTGTTCAGCATAGTGCCTACAATCTGTGCACCGGTGAGGGCGATGGAGGCAGTGATGCTGAATGTACCACTTGGGTTCATGGGTATGGATCCACTGGAGGCATTGTTGTCTGCACCGCTTTCGGGTATTTCGATGCTCATGGGCACACCTCCCACGATGATGGTCTCGGGCAGCATGGAACTGAGGGATGAGCCACCTCGGCCACCGAGGTTCATTTCATAGCCGCACATGTTTTGGTAGTCGAAGCCGGCTTTGACTTGGGGCAGCATCGAGGAGAGTGTCTGCCAACGCGAAGCTTCCGCCTTCTGTACATCGAGCGAAGCGTTCTGCATAGTGTAGTTGTGTTCAATAGCATATTGCTGTGCTTGCTCGAGAGAGAGTCGGAGCGTATTCTCTTGTTGCGTCTGCGCCATCAGGGGCAGGGACGACAAGCAGAATACAAGTGTTAGAATCTTTTTCATATTATTATACTTTATTTTTAGCATTTTTATTGGTGTTTTCCAAATAGAAACACTTAGCCGTGAATACGACTAAATCTCTGCAATTTTTATGCCAAAAAATATCAATTTTGATACTTTTGAGCATAAAAAATATACATCATTTCTTATTCTTGGCAGTGGGGATGGGCTGAATGGCTGATTTCGCCACCTTGATTTGGGTGTTTGGGGCAATTTCGAGCATCACGAAGCTTGCGCCAGTGCTGGCAATAGTGCCGTGGATGCCTGTGGCTGTCATTACCTTGTCGCCCGATTTCAAACTGTCGCGGTAGGCTGCCTCTTTCTTGGCCTCTTGGTTTTGAGGACGGATGAGGAACAAGTAAAACACTACAATCATGGCAACAATCATGATGATTGTCTTCATTCCTTTGGAAATAGCAAGTATAATCATATCTTTTTATACAATAATTTATGCGTTTTTGTCGTTAAAGATATATAATAACGCAAGGGATGGTAAAATATTGTGAACTTTTTTGGTCTTTTTTTAAAATAGGTACTTTTACCATAGGCGGTGGTTATGCCATGGTGCCGCTTATGGAGCAGGAACTGGTGGATAAAAAAGCTTGGATGAGTCGTGAGGAGTTTCTTGACCAACTGGCTCTTTCTCAGTCTATGCCAGGGGTATTGGCTGTCAATATGGCCACAGGGATAGGCTATAGATTGCTTGGTTTTTGGGGGGCTTTGTCTGCGATTTTGGGTAATATAATAATGCCGATAGTTTTCATAATTTTGTTGGCGATGTTTTTCCGTCAGTTCAGAGGAAACGAGGTCGTAGAACATTTTTTCATGGGGGTGAGGCCTGCCGTGGTGGCTCTGATTGCGGTACCAGTGTTCAATTTGGCCAAATCCGCCAAAATCGGATGGAGGACAATTTGGATACCTGTGGTTTCGGCTATACTGATTTGGCTGTTTGATGTGAATGCAATTTTTGTTATATTGGCTGCTGTATTGTTGGGTTTTATTTATTCTTGTTTTTTTGAAAACTGACTACCATGATTTTTGCGGATTTGTTTTGGACGTTTTTGAAGATAGGCCTGTTTACTTTTGGGGGCGGTTACTCCATGGTTGCTCTTATCCAAAACGAGATGACGGTAAATCATCATTGGCTTTCTTCTCAAGAGTTTACCGATGTGCTGGCCATCAGTCAAATGACCCCTGGCCCTATCGGCATCAATACGGCCACGTATACTGGCTATACTGCCGTTTTGAATGCCGGATATGATGTTCCTTGGGCTGTCTGTGGCTCTTTGTTGGCTTCCTTCGCAGTGGAGTTGCTTCCTGTTGTTTTGATGGTGCTCGCCGTGAAATTTCTACAGCACTTTAGCGATAACAAACATGTAGTTAGCATTTTTCGGGTGTTGAGAATGGCTGTGGTGGGCTTGATAGCCGCTGCGGCTCTTCAATTGCTTTCTGTGGAGAGTTTTGGGCAACCTGGTTTAAATTTGCAGTTTATGGTCAGTGTGGTCATCTTTGGGGCTGTTTTTTCACTATCTTTGAAAAAGAAAAGCCCGATTGTGCTTATTTTGTGTTCAGGCGTGATAGGTCTGCTGCTTTACGGATTAGTGTGAGCTGTTCCCAAAAATTGGGAAATGATTTGCTCACTTGTTCGGGCTGCTCAATGATGAGTTCGGGAAATTTGAGAGACAATATGCCGAATGACATGGCGATACGGTGGTCGTTGTAGGTGTTTACGGACTCGGTAGGATGTAGTTCGGAGGGGATGATTCTCGTTTCTGTGCTGGTACAGGTCATTTTCCCGTTCATCTTGAGAAGTTCGTTTTGGAGTGCTTTGAGTCGGTCTGATTCTTTGACACGCAGATTTTTGACTCCTTTGAGTTTCGCTTTTACTCCCATAGCGGCACATGTCACCAAAACGGCAGGAAGCAGGTCGGGACAGTCGATGAAGTTGTATTCCAGGCTTTTTTCAGGGATTCCCGATCCTACCACCACGATTGAACGTACATCAGAACGATAAGGAGAACGAACTTCACGCGTTGTCACGCCAAGATGTTCGAAAATCTCCGCTGCCACTTTGTCACCTTGCAACGACCCAGTTAACGACAAGCCCTGCATTCGGAAACGCACCCCAGGCAACAAAGCCGCCGCCGCATATATATATGATGCTGACGACCAGTCATGCTCGATATTTATCAATGTGTTGTTCCGTTTTGTTAACGGTAGCCTTTCTCCTATTCGATATACCCGGTTATTAGGACTGATAAAAGTTTCAAAACCAGCTTGCTTTAGCACGTTGATGGTCATTTCGATATAGGGTCGGGAAGAGGCTCTGTCGGTTAGCGTTACTGTGATGCCGTTGGGTAGGACGGCACCTATCAAGAGCAGGGCTGATACGAACTGGCTGCTTGCCGAAGGGTCTACTTCGGCCATTTTTCGTTGCGGCTTTGTCCCTGTAATGGAAACGGGCAGGTGGCTCTCCTTTTCGGTATATTCTATTTTGCAGCCCATGCTGCGCAAGGAGTCGACGAGAGGGGCGATAGGGCGTTCTTTGAGCCGATCGTCGCCCGAGAGGGTCCATTGACCTGGAGTGATGGCTAAAATGGCCAACATGAATCTTGACACAGTGCCGGCATTACCACAATAAAATACGTTCCCAGTCTTATGCTGCAATTGGTTGAGCAGGGCTTGTAGCAGCATGGTGTCGTCGGCTTTGGAAAGATTGTGCAGAATAAATGGTCCTCCCAAAAGGTGGTTCAAGACCAGCCAACGGTTGCTCAGACTTTTAGAAGCTGGTAGGGTGATGTGTATGTCGTTGGTGTTCAAGTGTTAGAGTAGAGATTTGAGCTTACAAAAGAAAAGAGGAATGAGAGCCTCCAGCCATTCCTTTTCTCTTTTCTCTTTTCACTTATCATAGTTCTATGTCGTATTCCTTGATTTTGCGATATAGGGTACGTTCGCTGATATGTAGTTCCATGGCGGCAGGAGTCCGTTTGCCTCCATGACGTTGCAGTGCGAGTATGATGGCTCTTTTTTCGCGGTCTTCCAGGGCCAGAGGCTCGTCTTCAACCACTTCGGAATCCTGAAAATCGTCTTCGGGTTGAGCCTCGTCGTTGGTCGGACTGATGACGTGGAAAGCTGACTCTTGTTGAGGGTGGGTCTGCTCGATGTAGGGATAATTGATGTGCTCGGGTTGAGGTTGGGAGACAGTGCTGAGAGGAGAACCTTGTGCCAATTGTGCCACAGCTTGTCTGAGGTCGTTGATCTCGTTGCGCATCTCGCTAATCATTTGTCCCATAGACAATGCTTTGAGCAATAATTCCCTGTCGGTGATGGATGTGGAGCCTCCATTGCCATTAAAATGGCCGCCTACGAGGGTCGGCATTTTCTCTTCAGGCACATAATTGAGATAGTTTTCCAGAATGTTGCGGGTGATGTTGCGTTCGGTTTCCACTACCGATATCTGTTCTGTCACATTTTTCAGTTCGCGAATGTTGCCATACCAAGGATAGTGCATCAGGTATTCTCGTGCGTCTTCCGACAGCATGATGGGGGGCATGTGGTATTTCTCGGCCACGTCGGAAGAGAATTTTCTAAAGAGCAAGGGGATGTCTTCTTTGCGTTCGCGCAGCGGGGGAATATATATGGATATCTGTTGCAGACGATAGTAGAGGTCTTCTCTGAAATGTCCGTTACGCACGGCGGACACAAGGTCGATGTTGGTGGCGGCAACAATTCGCACGTTCACCTTTAGGGCTGTAGAAGAACCTACGGGGATGATTTCGCCATTTTCAAGCACACGCAGTAGTTTGACCTGCATGGATAGTGGCAGTTCGCCGATTTCATCGAGGAAGATGGTGCCACCATCGGCTTCTTCAAAGTATCCTTTGCGATTTTTGTCGGCACCCGTAAAAGCTCCTTTTACATGACCGAAGAGTTCGCTTTCGATTGTGCCTTCGGGAATGGCGCCACAGTTGACAGAGATGAGTCCGTTGCCCTGTTTGACGTGCTTTCGGAGACTGTTCTCGTGTATGATTCGCGAGAAAACGTCTTTACCCACGCCGCTCTCACCATTGATGAGTATGCTCAGGTCGGTCGGAGCCACTTGGATGGCTTTGTTCAATGCCAGCAACAACTTTGGGTCATTGCCAATGATGCCGTATCTCAGTTTTAATGTCGATATGTCCATATCCATTATGAATACTTAAATGACTATTCTTCTTAATTGTTCGCACACTTTTTGTCTCAGCTCCACCAATTGTTTGCGCTCGGACATGAGTATGATGCTGTCGTCATCATTGGTGCATTCTCTTAATTGGAATTTGTTGTTTTCAAGGAGCTTGTCTAATTTCTTTTGCTTGAATGACAGTATGGATTCCTCCATGTCGGTTTGGAGGTGGTCTTCGATGGAGGGTACGATGATAGAATACCGTTTTCGCCATTCTTTGCTGACCGAGTGGGTGTCCATCATCAGCGAGAGGGCTGTGTTGTGTATTGTTTGGTCTTCGTGCATGGCAAAGAAGTTGGCATCAGGAAGGTCGGTATTGTTGGTGATGGCTTCTTTGTACAGGTCGAAAATCTTTTGGTAGGTAGGATTGTCAAAAGTGAGCTCGTCTCCAGTGATTTCGCTCACGATGATGTCTGCAATAGAGCAGTTTACCAGCACTTTGTTGTCGTTGTCGTCCAAGAGTTCTTGGGGCAGTTCTTTACTGCCAAATCTCACAAGGAGGCTTATTAGTTGCTTCTCTTGATATTCTGCGGGATGTTCGTTGGGGAGTATTTGCGGTGGGGCGATAGGTATTGGGCCTATCTCTTCGGGCATATAGTCGCCTTCAGACGCTTGAACCTGTTGTCCTGTGGGGTTGGCTTGCTGTTGCTGTTTGGCTTCTTCTTTCCATGCTTTCAGAGTATTAGAACTCATGGTTCGGGCCAGTTCCTGCGCCAATACCTGCTCGGGCATTTTCAGTTTGAAGGCTGTTTGCGCCACATATTCCTGCCGCTCTATCATGTCGGGCACCAGCGCGATGGTGTTGACTATCTCTTTCAGCACCTCGGCTTTGCGGATGGGGTCGTTCTGAATATCTTCGAGCAACACGCGGGTTTTGAACTTCACAAAGTTCTCCTCGTGGTCATGCAGATAGGTCTGCAGCTGTGTGGAACCGTATTTTTGAGCATAACTGTCGGGATCCTCACCATCGGGAAACAGCACCACACGCACATGCATCCCCTCTTCAAATAGCAGGTTTACAGCCCTCAAAGCGGCTTTGATGCCTGCCTTGTCGCCGTCGTACAGCACCGTGACGTTGGGTGTATAGCGCTTGATGAGGCGTATCTGCTCAATGGTGAGCGATGTGCCGCACGAGGCCACCGTGTTGCACACCCCCGACTGGTGCATGGACACTACGTCCACGTTGCCTTCTACCAGATAGCATTTTTCGGCTTTGCTGATGGCGTTTTTGGCCTGGTAGAGGCCGTAGAGGATGTTGCTCTTGTTGTAGATGTCCGAGTCGGGCGAGTTGACATATTTTGCGGCCTGTTTTTCTTTGCTCAATACGCGACCGCTGAAGCCCAATACGCGTCCAGAAATGCTGAAGATGGGGAACATCACACGTCCGCGGAATCGGTCGTATTTCTTGCCGCCTTCTTTGTAGATGGTCAGACCAGTTTTCTCCAACACTTCGTTGGAATAACCGTTTTTTAAGGCGTGGTCGGTAAAGTTGGACCATTCGTCCAGACAGTAGCCCAATCCGAAGGTCTTGATAATCTCATCGCTGAGACCCCTGTTGTGGAAATAGCTCAGTCCGATGGCTTGTCCCATCTCGTCATTGTAGAGCAGGTCGGCAAAGTACTTTTGGGCAAACTCGCTGACATGAAACAGTGCGTCGCGCTCGTTTTGGCGCTCTTTCTGTTCGTCAGTGAGTTTTTCTTCCTCGATTTCGATGTTGTACTTTTGGGCCAGATAGCGTAATGCCTCGGGATAGGTGTAGTGCTCGTGGTCCATAAGAAAGCCCACTGCGTTGCCCGATTTTCCACAGCCAAAACACTTGAAGATGCCTTTGGAGGGCGAGACATAAAAGGATGGGGTTTTCTCGTTGTGAAACGGACAGCAACCTATATGGTTGGCACCACGTTTTTTGAGCGAGACAAATTCACCTATAACCTCCTCAATGCGAGTGGCATCCATGATGCGTTGTATGGTTTCCTTGTTTATCATTTCAATTTGCAAAAATACGAAAAAAAACTGACATTTTGTCAGTATGAATAAAAAAAACACCGAAACAGCCAAATCGGCTTGCAAAAGGAACAATACTGCCCCCCTGATACATTCGCTGAAACCCCGTCTGTCGAACTACGAAGGGTCGCTATAGGGTCGCTATGCGTTCGCTATAACGTCGCTTCTGTAAGCGACCCAATGGCTATCGGGTCATGACTCTTTCGGCTTTGTAGGTGCATCGACAGACCTCGCTACCTATAGGCTGCTATTACGTTTCGGTGTCATCGCTTCCACCAATCGTCGTTCACGCCGCTGATGAGGCGGGCCAGTTCGTTCATCACAAGACACATCTCACGACTGATGGCTGTTGGTTTGCCGTTGTCATACTCATACGTCCAGCACGACATCTGTACATGACGGTTCTCTGCGGTGGAATAAAAGGCTTTGCCCACGGGTTTGTAACGGTCGCTGAAGCCATTGTCCATCAGTTCGATAAATGGCAGCTGTTCCAACATCAGCTGTTGTTTGATTATCAACTCGTTTTTACTGATAAAGGCACTTACCACCACTGCACCCTCGCGAGCTGCTTTCATCACCGCCTTGGCTTGTAGGCCGAAGAGGGTGGCATCGGAACGATGACAGATAAGGCTCACCTTGTGCTCGGCAGCCAGCAGGGCGCGGTTGCCCACATAGTCGATGGACAGCATGTTGGCATTGTCGGGCATACGTTTCAGCCGTTTGTCCACTTTGCCCTGCAACAATCGGCACATACCAAGGTCTCTGCCAATCCGAGGGTCGGCAGCTACTGCAGCGAGGGCTCGCGTCAATGTCCATTTGTTAGAATGCTGGTTGCGTATAACTCGGAAACAGTCGGGCCGCGAGTGTGCTATTAGGCGTTTGCGCGGGTTGTTGCGTATGTATTGTCGCTTTGTTTCAATCTCTTCGGGTGTCACCGCCTCCACGTCATTGTAGCCACGCACGAATAGCGCGGGACCGCGGTAGGAACGGGTGTGATCTTTGTCTTGC
>JAZUFY010000086.1:0-17093 GCA_045640925.1 Bacteroidales bacterium | reverse complement strand
CAAAGATACGAAATTTTCTCCAGTTATTAATGAATTAAACTGTTAAAAATCAATAAAAAAGACATGGGTTTCGGGTACGTTAGAAATATATTGTTTGTGGTATTCGAAGTGTCCCAACTTATTTTTTAAACATTACTTAATACAGAATAAACTATGAACATTCTCTACATTTTACTTGATGCAGCACCCCAAGCCGCTAAAGGACAGGGTGGTGGCAGTATGCTTATCTGGCTCATCCTCATCTTCGTGGTGATGTGGCTTTTGATGATTCGTCCGCAGCAGAAACAGGCCAAGAAGGAACAGGCTTTCCGCGACGGTTTGAAAAAAGGCGACAGAGTGAGTTTTGCAGGTGGCATATACGGCAAAGTGCATGAGGTTTCGCCCGATAAAACCACTATTGAGGTGGAAATCGCCAACGGTGTCGTCATCACTGCTGAAAAGGCGATGGTGCAAGCCGTTCCTGAGGCTCAGGCAACCAAGAAATAATGTTTCGCCATCGCTCATTTTGGATAATACTGTTGCTAACCGTAGCAACGTGGGTGGTTGTAACCATGTCCGAACATGCCGACTACCCCATTGATGTGCATATCTCATACAAGGGATACGACACAGCGCGTTATGCGGTTGAATATTCCGACATGGTGCTGCCTGTGGTGATTAATTCGAACTGCTTTTGGGCAATCTCGCGTCATTATCAACTGTCGAAACAGCGTTTTGTTATCCAGGTGCAGGGCGACACAGTGGTGCATGTGGGCAAGAACTTGCTTGACGAAATGGTGAAACAACTGGATTTGTCGGGGGTGTATGGAGTGACCACTCAGGCGGAGACATTGCGTTTTGCCGTAAGTGAGCGCAGCAGCAAAGGTTTTGTACCCCAATTGAAAGGGGTTGAGTTTCTCTTTGCCGACCAATACGGATTGTCGGGTATGCCCGAGTTGTCGCCCGACACGGTGTGGCTTTACGGCGATTCGGCTTCGTTGTGCAAAATCGACGCCATCAGTACCAGAGCCACCCGTGTGCGCGATATTAGCGACAGCGGTTATTGTATGCTCGCGCTTGACCCCGTGTGGCACAAGTACACTGATGTGAAGTCGTCGAACGACAGTGTGCGGCTTTTCCTGCCAGTGGAGCGATACATTGAGAAGACGCTTTCGGTGCCCGTCACCTTTGTGTGTGACAACGGGCAGGTGCGTGTGCGTCTTTATCCCGAACGGGTGGATATTACAGTATGGGTGATGGCTCGCAAATATGATGAAATCAATAGCGATATGGTGACAGCCGAGGTGGAATACGACCCATCTGTGCCTACAAAAAACTTGTCGGTGCGTATCACTCGATTCCCCTCGTTTTCTCGAATCAAGCATGTTGAACCCGAAGAACTCCAATATGTTATTTTAAAATGAAGACAGTAGTGCTTACGGGAGGTATAGGTTGTGGAAAAACAACTGTACTCAATGAGTTCCGCAAACTTGGAGTGCCATGTTTTGTGGCTGATGAAGTGGCTGGGAACTATTATAGTGACGACTCTTTTTGCAAAGAGGTGGTAGCTTTGTTGGGCGACAGTGTGAGGGAAGGGCAGGGCGTTGACAAAAAGGCAATCGCTCAAATTGTGTTCAACGACAGAGATGCCCTTGCAAAGCTCAATGCCTTGATTCATCCGCGAGTGTGGCACGATTTTCAATCGTTTAAGGAGCAACATGGTGATGCACCTTATATTATTTTCGAGAGCGCTATCGCCTACGAATATGGTTTTGACAAGAAAGTCGACAAGGTGGTGTGTGTATATCTTGAGCAAGAAGAGCGGCTGCAAAGGTTGCAGTTGCGCGACCATGCCACACGCCAGCAACTCCTCGACAGAATGCGCAATCAGTTTGGTGCAGAACAAAAAATGATGATGGCTGATTACGTTGTGCTCAACTATGAGGGCAATCCTCGAAGCCGACAGGTCGGCTACATCCATGCCCAACTGCTTGAATCATGCTGATATTTTCTTGTTCAGAGCATTGAGAGGGGTCGCAAATAACTTTTTTTAAGAAGTGGATGGTATTGTATGTCGTGTTTTTTTCGTATTTTTGCAAATTGAAATATAAGTCGATATGAAAGTAAAAGTTGGTATTGCCCAGATGGCCTGCGTGGCTGACAAACAACAAAATATTGAACGCTACACTGCCAAAGTCAGAGAGTTGGCTGCCCAAGGCGCACAAATCGTCTGCTTGCAGGAGCTTTTTGCTTCGCTGTATTTTTGCGATGAGGAACGCTATCAGAATTTCCAATTGGCCGAGCCTATACCCGAAGGAGCGACATGTCGGCATTTCATGGCGTTGGCCAAAGAACTGAACATTGTGATGGTTTGTTCGCTGTTTGAGAAACGAGCCGAAGGACTTTATCACAATACCACCGCCGTGATTGATGCCGATGGCACTTATTTGGGCAAATACCGCAAGATGCACATCCCTGACGACCCTGGCTATTACGAGAAATTTTATTTCACTCCAGGTGATTTGGGCTACAAGGTTTTTAAAACCAAGTATGCCACCCTCGGAGTGTTGATTTGCTGGGACCAATGGTATCCAGAAGCCGCCCGTATCACGAGTTTGATGGGCGCCCAGATGTTGTTCTTCCCTACAGCCATCGGTTGGGATGTTCGTCAAACCGAGGACGACAACAAGGAGCAGTATGAGGCTTGGCAGACAATACAGCGCAGTCACGCGGTGGCCAACGGTGTGCCCGTTATCAGCGTAAACCGCACAGGGTTGGAAGGCGGTATGCAGTTTTGGGGCGGAAGCTTCATCACCAATGCTTTTGGCCGCATCCTTTACCAGGCACCTCATCTGGATGAGGCGCTGCATGTGCAGGAGCTTGACCTTGACGATAGTGACCACTATCGCCGCCACTGGCCTTATTATCGCGACAGGCGTATCGACTCGTATGCTCCTATTCTGAAACGCTATATTGATGAATGATTAATTGATTGACGATTATGACTCCTAAAGAACTTGGTTATTATTTCCCCGCAGAGTGGGTCGAACATAAAGCGACATGGTTGAGCTATCCTCATAACGAAGATTCGTGGCCAGGCAAGATTGAGACTATTTTCCCGTCGTATCACCTCTTTGTGAAGACGTTGGCCGAAGATGAAGAGGTGCATATCAATGTCGATAATCAGGCGATGCAAGACCATGTGGCCGAAGAACTCGACAAAATCGGCACCGATATGAGCCGTATTTTCTTCCATCAATTTCCTACCAACGATGCTTGGTGTCGGGACCACGGCCCTGCCTTTTTGCTCAACCGACAGGATGTTGCCAAACGAGCCATAGTCAATTGGAACCACAATGCCTGGGGCGGCAAATATCCTTACGAACTTGATACCGAGATACCCAAACATATCTTTAATCATCTCTCGGCACAATCCGATAATCAGAACCTCGAACTTTTTGAGCCGAACATTGTCATGGAGGGCGGCAGTATTGATGTGAATGGGGTGGGCGATTTGCTTACAACCACCTCGTGCCTCTTGAACCCCAATCGCAATCCGCAACTCGACAAAAGTCAGATTGAAGACTATCTGAGAGGTTATTATGGCGTTGACAATATCATTTGGTTGGAAGAAGGCATCATGGGTGATGACACCGATGGCCATGTGGATGATTTAAGCCGTTTTATCTCCGAAGACACCATCATCACTGCTGTAGAAGAAGATGTGTGGGACGAGAATTATGATGCGTTGCAGAAGAATCTGAAGGCGTTGCAGAAATGCCGCCTGGCCAATGGCAAACAACCCAACATTGTTGAACTACCGATGCCCGATATGGTTTTCTACGACAATCAGCGTCTGCCTGCCAGTTATGCCAATTTCTACATCGCCAATAAGAAAGTCATCTTTCCCACCTATCGTTGCCTTACCGACAATGAAGCCGCCTATATCTTGGAGGCTTGTTTCCCCGACCGAGAGATTGTCGGTATCGACAGCACCGATATCGTCTGGGGTCTTGGCAGTTTCCATTGTCTGAGCCAGCAACAGCCGCGCTAATATCAGAATTTTGAAAACGGGTGCTTGCGCCAATATAGTATAAGGAGCAGGCCGAAGAGCATACCGCCGAGATGGGCGAAGTGTGCCACATTGTCGTAACTGAACAGCCCTGTCAGCAGTTCGATGGCGGCATATCCAATCACAAACCATTTGGCTTTGATGGGCATAAGAAAATAGAGGTAGATTCGCTCTTCGGGGAACATCATGCCGAAAGCCAAAAGAATGCCATATACGGCTCCCGATGCGCCCACGGTGACGCTCCAGCCTGGCACCAACAAGTTGCAAAGTCCTGCACCCACACCGCACACGAGGTAGTAGAACAGGAACCTGCGCCAACCCCAGAAATTTTCTAGCACATAACCAAACATCCAAAGAGCAAACATATTGAAAAACAAGTGCTCGAAATTGGCGTGCATGAACATATAGGTTATCAGCTGCCAAATGCGGAATCTGCCCGAACCGATGGGGTTCAGTGCCATCATATTGGTGATACGCAATCCGATGGGTCCAATCCGAGTTTCCAACACCATGGTGGCGAGAAAGACGATGAGGTTTATGATGAGCAGATTCTTTACTACCGTGGGTAGCATTCGAAATCCTTGGGGCGAGTAATCAGACATATATATTGTTTTTTTATGTGATTATTTATCCGATTGACAATAGCTTGTCGGCAGGGATGATAGTCATAGTTCTTTTGTTGGAAGGGCTGAGGGATGGCATCTTGCAGCAGAATAGGTCGGCTACAAGTTGCTGCATCTCATCTTGCTGCAAAATGGTGCCAGCTTTTATGGCCATCTGTCGTGCGATGGAACGGCAGAGGCACTGGGAGCGGTCGTTGAATTTTTTCAACATGGAACTTTTATATTCCGAAAGCATTTGGTCGAACATCTCTTGCAGCATGTTGTCGTGGATGTCGGCAGGGGTGGCAGTGACCACGAAGGTGTGTTGGCTCAACTGCTCAATCTCAAAACCGTGCTCTTTCAAGTCGGGCAACAGTTCGGTAAAGATGTCGGCATCGGCAGGTGAGAATGTGCAGTTGACAGGGAATAGCAACTGCTGGGCGCCAGTCTTATGCTCTTGCCTCATCAGGCGTTCATAGACAATGCGTTCGTGGGCGGATTCCTGGTCAATTACCAATAGTCCTGAAGGCAGAGTGCTGATGATGTACTTTGCATTCAGTTGCAGGCATCCCGATGGAGGGGCTGCTGTGGCCGTATTGGCGGTGTCAAGGTCGAGCAGTCGCTCCTGTTTTTGCGGTACAACCTTGGTGTCCAAGTCGAAAAAGGATGTCCATTTCGAACCCTCGTTCTTCGTATTGGCGTATTGTGATGGATTCGTAGTGTGTCCGCCGAAAGTGTGCTCTTTTGCCTCGGCTTTTGTGCCTGTCGTTTCAAAGGGATTGTAGTTGGGGTTGTATTTCACCTCGGGTGAAGGTGGTACATATCCGACAGGGGCGGGGGCGAAATCCACCTCGGGTACAGGGTTGAACTCCAACTCGGTGGCCAAACTGAACTGTCCCAAAGCCTTTTTTGTTGCTCCCCGCAAGAGGGTGAAAAGGGAATGCTCGTCGACAAATTTCACCTCCGTTTTGGTGGGGTGTATGTTGATGTCTATGCGGCTGGGGTCAACTTCTATGTGCAGGAAATAACTGGGGTAGTAGTGGTCGGGAATGATGTCGGTGTAAGCCTTTTCGACGGCGGCGCTGAGGGCGGGGTGCTTGATGAAGCGATGATTCACGAAAAGGTACTGCTCGCCACGGCTTTTGCGGGCAAATTCCGGTTTGGCCACATAGCCTTGAATGTTGGCTATGTCGGTGTGTTCTTCCACATGGTAAAGCCGTTCTCTGAAGTTGTTGCCGAACAGCTGGGTGATGCGCTCGGCAAAAGTGCCAGCATGTAAATCGTACAACAACTTGCCGTTGCTGTGAAAAGAATAATCTGTGTTGTAGTTGATTAATGCCACTCTTTTGAATATTTCCTCGATATGGCTCAACTCAATTTTGTCGTTTTTCAGGAAGTTGCGACGGGCAGGAACGTTGAAGAAGAGGTTTTTGATGGATATTGAAGTGCCGTTAGGGCAGCTGCACGATGTTTGCGACTTAATTTCGCAGCCTTCAATCTCGACCGTAGTGCCCAACTCGGCCTCGTGCATCTTGGTACGCAGTTCCACCTGAGCGATGGCGGCAATCGATGCCAGCGCTTCGCCTCGGAAGCCCATCGTGTGGATGGCGAAAAGGTCGTCGGCCTTGTGAATTTTCGACGTGGCGTGGCGTTCAAAGCACAGCCGAGCGTCGCTCTCGCTCATGCCGCAGCCGTTGTCGATAACCTGTATCAGGGTTCTTCCGGCATCCTTCACAATGAGTTGGATGCGGCTTGCACCAGCGTCCAAGGCATTCTCCAGCAGTTCCTTGACAGCCGAAGCGGGGCGGTCGACCACCTCGCCAGCGGCTATTTGGTTGGCAACACTGTCGGGCAATATGTTGATGATGTCGGACATTCGGGCGGATCGGTGTTTTTATTGGGCGATGACGGTGTCGTTGGCTTCGGCCAGCACGCTCTCCAGCATCTCCTCGGGGCTCATACCGATGCGCGGAATCATCACGCGGGTGCCTTCGGCAAGGTAGTGGTCGGGATATTTGTCCACAAACTCCTGGTAGGCGGCTTTGGCTTCGTCAAACTGCTCGTTGAATTCGTAGGCGTACCCTTTGAGAAAATAGCAGATGGGCAGTTCCTCAAAGTCGGGATAGTTGCTGATGACGCGGTCGAAGATTTCCACCGCGCGTTCGGTATTGGGGATGTTGGCCTGCACCTCGCCTGCTTTGAGCAGGTAGATGGGCGCCAGCGAGTCGGTTTTGAATTTGTCGGCAAAAGCGACATAGAGGTCGGTGAGTTCGTTGGCTGTGTTTGTATCGATAGACAGGGGCATATCGCTAATCGAGTCTTCAAAATCTTCAATCTGTGCGATGCGCTCTTCTCTGCTGGGGCCGCAAGCCACCATCAGCACGGCAGCCAAAGCGATGAGTGAAAAACGAACGAATAATTGTTTTTTCATGATATTGATAATGAGTTTGTTGTTAGTGTTTGTTCTGCTTCATGCGGTAACTCACGCGGTATTTTCCGCTCACCACATCGTTCAGTTTGCGCTTGATGATGGTTTTGCGCAGGGAACTGAGGCGGTCGGTGAACACCTTGCCTTCGAGGTGGTCGATTTCGTGCTGGGCCACGCGGGCGAACATGCCGTGCAGCTCCTCCTCGTGCAGCTGCCACTTCTCGTCGTACCAGCGTACCACCACGCTCTCCGTGCGCAGCACATCCTCGTGTATGCCAGGTATGCTGAGGCATCCTTCGTTGAAATACTCCTTGTCGCCCTTGTACTCCAAAATCTCGGGATTGATGAGCGTGTGCTCCTCGCTCACGGGGCCGTAGGTGTCGGTCTTTTCGTCGTAGGGGCGGAAGCCTATCACTACCAAGCGGATGGAGAGGTCGATTTGGGGGGCCGCCAAACCCACGCCGTCGGCTGCATACATCGTCTCGTACATGTCGGCGATGAGCTGCTGCAAATCGGGGTAGTTTTGGTCGATAGGTTCTGCTGTTTTGCGCAGAGTGGGGTGGCCTAAGCCGATTATAGAATGAATCATAGTCCTGTTTTTGGGGGTTAAAAGGTTAAAAAGTCGAGTAACGCAGATATTCCTGTAACATAATGGTCGCGCTCACCTGGTCGATGAGGCCCTTGTTTTGGCGCTGCTTCTTCTTCAGGCCTCCGTCAATCATGGCTTGGAAAGCCATCTTCGAAGTGAAGCGCTCGTCGATGCGGGCAATCTTCTTGTCGGGGAACGTTTGGCCGAGCACTTGAACGAAAGGCTCGATGTAACGCATCGACTCCGAAGGGGTGTTGTCCAAGTGCTTCGCCTCGCCCACGAGGAATATGTCCACACTCTCCTTCTTGCAGTAATCTTGCAGGAAAGCCAGCAGGGTGGGGGTGTCCACAGTGGTGAGACCTGTGGCTATGATGCGCTCGGGGTCGGTGACGGCGATGCCTGTACGTTTTATGCCATAATCAATTGCAAGGATTCTTCCCATGAAAAACGCGTGTTAATTGAGGTGCAAAGATACGAATTTTTTTTGACATAAAGCCCCCTTGCGGGCTATATTTTCCACTATTTTGCAATAATTCTTGAAAGACTTTGCAAGATGCTGATTTATAAAAACATGTTGCAGATATAGGTTTTGAGAATGTTCAAAATTTTTCAGATTATGGCTGCCGCACCCATCCGTATGGGATAATTACCAATGACCAAACTCCAACCAAGGATTGACCAAGGTATGACCAAGGACTAACCTTGGTATAATACCTAGGTCATACCAAGGTCAGTCCTAGGTCATACCTAGGTCATACCTAGGTCACTGTTTCTTATCTATTGAGCATCTGGAGGGAGGCTTGGAAGGTGTTTGTATTGTTTGGGTAGGTGCGTGTGGGTGTATTCTTGGCCGTGGTAATCCGCAACGGTCTTTCGGCATTTCGAAAGTCAGGTAGAAAAGTGTGGCGAAATGTTGTTTATTCGTTAGAAAAAGTGTAATTTTGCATATTCAAATTTATTGGAAAGGTTGATTTAAAAGGTGTAATAGATTTTACTTAATATAAAGAATATGAAAAAGATAGAGGTTGTTGCTGCGGTGATATATGATGGTGGGAGGGTGTTTGCCACTCAGCGGGGGTATGGTGCGTGGAAGGATTATTGGGAGTTTCCTGGCGGCAAAATGGAGCAGGGGGAGAGCCGTGAGCAGGCTTTGTGTCGCGAAATTCGTGAGGAGTTGGATGCGGAGATTAGGGTGGAGCGTTTGATTGCCACGGTGGAGTACGATTATCCCGATTTCCACCTCACGATGCATTGCTTTCGATGTGCGTTGCTGTCTGACTTCACGTTGAAGGAGCACGAGGCGGCACGGTGGCTGTCGGAGGACAATGAGAAGGAGGTTCGCTGGCTGCCCGCCGATGAGGAACTGTTGGATAAATTATTTTGTATATAAAAATCGAATTATGAATAAAACTTTTTATCTTTTAGGTGCCGCGTTGCTGATGATGGCTGCGGGATGCACCAATCCGCAGGAGCCGAAGGCCGATGCGATGGTTGAGGAGTCGTCGTTCATGGCGTCGGTGAAGCCGCTGTCGGAAGAGCGCCAGCAGCATTATCCCGACAATTTGGAATACCCTACCGCTTCGGCTGACGAGGATATTATCACGTATATGTGCTATACGTCGTCGTATAACCATAAGACGCTGTGTCCGAACTGGGTGGCATACGAATTGACTCGAGAGGAGGCTTCGGGCACGAAGTCGATTGACTGGTCGTTCGGCATGGATTTCAGCGTCAAAGGGCGCCAGGCCTCGCGTGAAGATTATTCGCATTCGGGGTGGGACAGGGGCCACATGGCACCCAGGGCCGACATGCGTTGGTCGGAGCAGGCCATCAAGGAAAGTTATTATTTCACCAATGCCTGTCCGCAGAATAAGGAGATGAATGCAGGCGTGTGGGCACGATTGGAGGGCAAGGCACGTCATGCGGCCAAGCGTTTCGGCAGCGTGTATGTGGTGTGCGGGCCTATTTTCACGACTGGTGCCCATGGCACTATCGGCAAGAATAAGGTGAAGGTGCCAGACGCTTTCTTCAAAGCTTTGCTGACAAAGACTCCCAAGGGGTATGAGTCGATAGCTTTTGTGATTGAAAACAAGGAGGAAGACCAGTCGTTGAAGCGTTGCGTAATGTCGGTGGACGATTTGGAGAAGCAGTTGGGTCGAGACCTGTTTTTCAACATGGAGGACAAGTTGGAAGCTGCTGTCGAGTCGCAATACGACGTGAAGGTGTGGGCTTTATGATTAGGTGCTGGTGCATGGCGGCTATGATGCTGTTGACAACGATGACGGGCAGTTTTGGAGTGTTTCGATATGGTGAGCCTTCTTCGATGATTGGGTACGAAGCGGTGCGTTGTTTCAGGGTGGATTATGCGGGTGCGCCGATGAATAATGTCGGAGTGTTCAACGACAAGAATGCTGTACAATTGAAGGCGGCACAGCGGTATGGCCTTCGTGAGGTGGCCGAATCGCGCACGGAGGTGGCACGACATTTTGACGAGATGGTGAAGATAGGCACCTGCGAGAATTACCTGCTGTGTCAGTTGGATTATTCGGTGCCATATCTGATGCCGAATGCTTCCGCCGAATTGGATACGATAGGGGCCAAGTTCCGTAGGGCTTTGGCAAAACACGGTTTGCCGCAGTATCGCATAGAGGTGACGTCGGTGTTGCGCACACGCGAGGATGTGCGGAATCTTATCAGTAGCGGCAACAAGAACGCCACAATGCGTTCGTGCCATTGCTATGGCACCACGTTCGATATCGGCTACGACCACTACGACAAGAGGCAGTTGTCGCTGAAATACTCGACGCCTGACGACTTGACCAAGGTGTTGGCCGAAGTGCTGTACGAAGAGCGTCGGGCAGGAAGGATTTATGTGAAATACGAGTTGGGCGAAACCTGTTTTCACATCACCGTGAGGCGTTAATCGGTCACGATGGTGGCTTTGCTTCCGTTGATGTACGACTTTGTCACTTCGATACGTTTGTCGATGGCTCCCAGACTTTCGACATGGGAGATGATGCCCACCAGTACGTCGCGGGTGGATAGTTCTTGCAAAGTCTTCAATGCAAGTTTCAGCACGTCAGGACTTAGGCTGCCAAAACCTTCGTCGATGGACATGGTGTCGATTTTGATGCCTCCCGCACTGGATTGGGTAGCATCGGAAAGACCTAACGCCAAAGCCAGTGAGGCAAGAAATGTCTCACCACCCGAGAGGGAATCGACAGGGCGCTGGGTACCGCTGTAGGTGTCGAGCACCGAAATGCCGAGCCCCGCCTGCTGCCCCATATTGCGTGCGTGTTGGTCGCGAAGCAGCTGGTATTGGCCGTTGGACATCTCGAAAAGGCGGGCCGAGGCTTTGGAAAGGATGTTGTCGAAATAGGTCATTTGTGCGTAGGTCTCAAGCTTGATACGCTGATGGCCAGGGAGCTGTCCTGACGCAATCAGGTAGAGGGTGTTCTTCCATTGGTATTCTTTGTCGGTGTTGTCGCGTTTTTCGGCAAGTTGACGGAGTACCTTTTCGGCTTTCTCGTTTGTTATTTTTCGGGAATTGGCATCGGCAGATGTTTTTTCATTAATACGGAGTTCGGCAGTTATGTCTTTGATACGTTGCTTCACACTTTCAACATCGTCACTGAGGTCGTTGTCGATTTGTTTTGTGAGTGTGTCGATACTCCCTTGAATTGCAGAAATTTCGTTTCGGGTGTTTGTTACATCATTATCAGCCTTCTCAATTTGATTGTTTATTTTATCGATACATTTTTGAATATCTTCTAATGCTTTAATAGCTGATGACTTGTCTTTGAAAGCAAGTTTAGGTTTGAGCTGGGCAATATTGTCGTTGCAGTTTTTAAGGTCGGTGTTGAGGGTTGCAAGCTCGTTCTCTTTGTTTGAAACAGATTGCTTGAGGGTGTCGAGTTCGTTGCGTTTTTGGGGCAATTCGTCATGGAGGTGTTTGCGATTGGCAGATTTCTGTTTCCAAGTTTCAATATCTTGTTTGGCAGAGGTGCAAGCAATAGTGATTTCGCGAATTTTGTCGGCTACAAATGTGTTGCTTTTGACGTCTTCGTAGGTTTTTGTACCGAGTATGGCTGCGAGTTCGGCAAGTTTCTCGTTGACATTTCGGACAGCGCTCTCATATTCGGCGTTAGCCGTGGCAGCTTGGGACGACGCTACTGTGGCGTTAGAGCGAGCTTTCTCGGCGGTTTGCTTGAGCTTTTCGACTTGCTCTTGCGTGGGTGCGTCGGAGGGTGTTGTGCAGGGGCATGGATGCTCAATGGCACCGCATACGGGGCAGGGCTCCCCCTCAGTCAGTTGCGAAGCAAGAATACCCGCCTGATTTGCCAAAAAGCATTTGTTTGCATAGTTATAGTTGACGTTGGCGGTGTCCATCGCTTTGATGGCTTTTTGAGAGGCTTCCTGTTTTTGTTTTGATATGGTGTTTTTGTTTTGGGCCTCGGTGATAGTGTCGGCGAGGTGTTGCAACTTGGTTAAAGTGTCGTCAATCTCTTTCCCTTTGTTGCGAGCTTTCTCCAATTCGCTGTCGGCATTTTCCAAATCACTGAGCATCTGTTCGGCTTTATTAATGCGGACTTCCAAATCGGTTGCTTTATTTCTCAAACCTTTTTCGGGGTGCAGGGTGTCGCCATCAAGAGCGAGATTGGCAGCAGTGATGGAGTTTTGAATCTTTTGGGCTTGCAGGTGCATTTCGTCAAGTTTGTCATAGTCGGGTAAAGAATTGTTGATGAGTGTTATCTGCTCTTCTTTGGCTTTGACATCTGCTCGCCGTTGCGTGTTGTTTTCCTGCTCTTTCTGATAGTTGATGAGTAGTTGGCTCTTTTTCTCATTTGCTTTTTGGGCATTGGCCAAGTCGGTTTTGTTTTTCAGGTTGGTTTCGATATCTTTTTGTTTGTTGTTAAGGGTTGTTCTTTCATCATCGAGTCTCTTTTTCTCATTTTTCAGGTTGTCGATGTTTGCAGAATCTGCTTGAAGAACTTGTTGAAGGAGGTTGAGGAATGGTTCGAGTTGGGTGGCGGGGGATTGGAAGTCGTGCAAAAGGTGTTGGAAGTCGTCGTTCAAATTGCTTTGGTCGTCGCAACGGGTTGTTTTGATTTGTGCGACAATTTCTGTGTCGATTTTTTTCAATTCGATATCAATAGCGACTTTGGCGTCTTTGAGTTTGTTTTCAAGTATGTTGAAACGCTCGGTGCGGAATACTTTGCGTAAGATGGCTTGGCGGGTGTCGTTGCCGGCTTTGAGCAACTTTTGGAATTCGCCTTGTGGCAGCATGGCAATCATGGTGAACTGGTCGTGTGTGATGCCGAGCAGTTCTTCTATCTTGTTTTTTACAGCTGTGTTGCCAGTGATTGGGGCGGTGCCGTCGGATATGGTGAGGGTTACGTCGGCAGCGGCAGGGGTGGTGCCTTCACCGCGTTGTTTGGGTCGCTCATAATCCATCCAGCGGTCGACGGTGTAGGTCTTGCCATTGTATTCGAATGTAAAGATTACCTCGGTTTTGTCGGTTGGTGAGGCGTATTCGGAGCGAAACAACTTGGCTTCGCGGTTTTTGCCACTGCTGGAAAGGCCGAAGAGGGCGAAGCTGATGGCGTCGAAAAGGGTACTTTTGCCGGCACCTGTCTCGCCGCAAATGAGAAAAAGACCATCGCGGCCCAATTTGGAAAAGTCGATGGTGTCGTTTTTGTACGACCCGAAATATGAAAGGACTATTTTTATAGGAGTCATTGGAAATGTATGTGTTAAGTGGAGATTATCAATTATCGTTCATGCTGTTGGACAAATTGCGTATGAAATTCAATTCGTCGTCTTCCATCGGACGCTTGAGTTGCAGTTTGAAGAGTTCGGAAAATAACTCTTCGATGCTTTTGCGTGCGATGTCGGTAGGGGTTGCGTCCAGGTTGGCATTGCGGGTAATCTGATTGTCGTAGTGCAACTCCAAGATGTTGGGGTATATCGCTCTTAATGCATTGAATCCACCATTGATAAAGTTTTCGTCGGTGAGGGTGACTCGAAGGTAGGCATCGCCGTATTCGGGGTGCTCATCTCGATATTGCTGACTGCGGATTTCGTCGAAAGTGCTTTGAATGTCATACCATTCATGCAAAGGTTGGTCGAGTGGGATTAATTCGATACAGGTATCGCCTTTGGCCCCCATATCAATGAGTGTGACACTTTTGTGGTGGTTGGTTTCGGAAAAAGAGTATTTGAGAGGACTTCCACAGTAACGTACTTTTTGTGGTACAATCTCTTGAGGGCCGTGGAGGTGCCCCAAAGCCACATAGTCAAAGTCTTTAAAAATATCGGCATTGATAGCGTCGAGAGTGCCGACATTGCCCTCTTCGGCGCCCGAAATAGATGCTCCTGTGATGAACTGGTGTGCGACACAGATGTTGCGGCGTGAGGGGTCGAAGTCGCAGAAATGTTCGACGGCGCAACGGATAGCGTCTTCTTTGGAGGCAATCTCTGTTTCGGTGAAGTAATGCCGCACAGTGGCAGGCTTGACGAAAGGAAGCATGTATACGGCAAGCTCGCCATGGTTGTCGTGCATGAGCATAGGATGTATGTTGCCGTCGTATAAGGGTGACAGATGAATGCCGCTTCTGTCCATGATGCGCGAGCCGTAGGCGATGCGCTCGGCACTGTCGTGGTTGCCGCTGATGATGAACACCTCGGCACGATGTTCGAGGCATGTGAGTTCGTAGAGAAAATCATCGAAAAGGCTCATGGCTTCGCCCGAAGGGGTAGGACGGTCGAAGATGTCGCCTGCGATAAAGATGCCGTCGGGTGTATGTTGACGAATGATGTTGAGAATCTGCTTCAAGATATGCCGTTGGTCGTCAAGCATGGAGGTGTTGAGGACGAATTTGCCGATATGGAGGTCTGAAATGTGAATGAATTTCATGTGGTTGTGGCTATTTTATATAACGAGCCGCACAAAAAGGATGTGCGGCTCGAATGTTTGAGAGATATGTCGTTTTATTTGTTGATGATGCGTTGACGCAGAATGGTGTCGGCGTTGCGGTATTCAAGGAGGAAAATGCCTGTATGGGGCAGGGCAACATTGATGCGGTTTCCATGAATGGTTTTTTCCTCAATGAGTTGGCCTTCGATGGTGTAGATGTGTAAAGTGCCTTGTTTGAGGTCTCCGAGGTCGATTGTGCAATAGCCGTGAGCAGGGTTGGGATAGACGTTGAGTTTTTCAACTTCGGTATCTATGATTCCTTGATACTCGTTTTCGGTAGTGAAGTTGAAATAACACCAAGAACTATGTGACGAGTCGTCGCAAATGGTGCGGATGTAGATGTCATAAGAGGTGGCGGCATCAAGACCGATGATGTAGATTGTGCTGTCGGTCACCTCTCGGGTTGTGCCACGTCCCCGAGCAAAGCCTTGTCGGCCATATTCCACTTCCCAGCGGGTGGGAACAAGGGTGTTTGTCCAATGAATATGTGCGGCAGCCGTAGTGACACTGTCGGCATAAATACTGTCGACGCGGCCACAGGGTGGGTCGATATGTTCGAGGATGAGGCTGTCGATAAATAGTTGGGAACCTTGCAGTCTTTTTTCGCTTGAGCTGGACACAGCGACGATAATCATGGTGTCGGCGGTGTAGTAGGCATATTCGGCAGGGTAATAGTCGGTGAGCGAAGCTATCTCCAATTCGAAGGGGAAATAGTGCACCGTATCGCCATCAAAGTTGGGATATAGGTTGTGCGAACCAGCGCTGACAAGTATGCGGCGATGTGTAAGCGTGTCGTAGCGGGTGCCGAAGGCCAAGATGGTGCCATTGTCGATGTCGAAATAGTTTTTTGGACGGAATTTGAAAGATCCTCTTAAAGCGGTGGGTTCAAAGCCGTTGAGTGGGAATCCTCCTGAAATGTAGTCGTTGAGGTCGGCTGTGTCCATCATATTGAGTAGCCATGAAAGATTGCTCTGGCTGGCAATAAGGTTGTCCATTAGAGGGAGCAACTTTTCGATGTTGAACGTACCTGTGGCGGCAATGGAGGGAATGACGGCATCGATGAGGCTTGGGTCAAGGAAAGCGCTTGCAATGCTGTAGACGCTTGGGTCGACAATGTCGCTCAACTTGAAGGTCTGTAACACGAGGGCGGAACTGCTGTCGGGCACATATTCGGAACTGTCTCTATGAATAAGAGCCAATGGAATACTGATGTTTACCGGCAAACTGGCGCCGAGAACGGGGAATGTGTCGTTGATGGAGAAAGTGGGAATATCCCAACCCGTAGGGGTGCTATAGCTGCCATAGACGGGCATAGAGATCATCCCCATGAAGGAGATACTGTCGCCAGGGTGGTTCTCCCATTGCTCGAAACTGCCACGGGGCACAGGCATGTAGGTTTGTGCCGTGAGACTTGTGGCGGCAAGGATAAAGGCTATCAAGATGTTCTTTTTCATAATGGCAAGGGTGTTATTCGTTACGTTTGCTGCGGATAAGAAGTGCCAATGCGATGGTTTCGAAAGCAAGATACACCACATAGCAAATGGCAAAGCAAAGTATGAAGGCTTTGGCGGTGGGTATGTGGGTGAATGCCCAAATGCAAAGCAGCACGAGGTGCAGGAAGAGGCTTCCCACGGTGAGCCCCATAAAGTTCTTCACAAAGGTGCGAGGGTCTTTATAAAAACTCTTCACTACGGCATAGTGCATAAGGCCGGTAATGATGCCGAAATACAGCGGCAGGAAAGTCATGATGATTTGGAAGAAATCGGGCTTGAACCACATCATGCAGAAAGCCGCAAGGATCATGACGATGGTGAGAACGATGAGGGATATGTAATACTTTTTCATAAATTATAGCTCTTGGTGTCTTGTAAAAAGTTGCCGGCCAGAGAGACCGGCAACTCAAAAACAAATGAAACAAAATATCTATCACCCTGTTGGGAGTGAAAGATTCTTAATCTTTAAAGTGAATAGTTTCCTTGGTGGTAAACTTTTCACAATAGTGGCAACGCAGTTTGAGGTTCTCCTTGTCGACGATGTCGAATTTGGTGGGAACTACTTCTGCATTGGTGATGCACTTGGGGTTGGCGCACTTGACAAAGTTCTCGATATGGTCGGGAATCTCTGTGGCGAATTTCTCGATGACTTTGTAGTTCTCGATGGTGATGATGGTCACAGAGGGAGCTACGAGCGAGATCTTGCTGATTTCTTCCTTGGTGAAATGCTTGTTCTTGATTTTGATGATGCCCTTGCGGCCGAGTTTGCCACTCTCGAGGTGGTTGCCGATGAGCACTTCGTCTTTGTAGTTTTCAAGACCGAGGATGTGGATGACCTGATATACGGCCTCGGTGGGGATATGGTCGATAACGGTGCCGTTTTCAATGGCGGAGACGACGAGTTCTTTCTTTGTTTCCATGATGATAGTTTTTATGGTTAATGTGGCTGTTGTT
>JAZUFY010000085.1:0-23093 GCA_045640925.1 Bacteroidales bacterium | reverse complement strand
AATCATCTACAACGCTATCAAGAAGTACTATCCCAACTTCGAGATGGAATACAAGTTCGACCCCATCCGTCAGAAGATTGCCGACAGCTGGCCCAACAATATGGACGACTCCTGCGCCCGCAACGAGTGGGGCTGGAAGCCTAACTACGACCTCGACAAGATGACCGTCGACATGATCGAGAACCTCAAGAAGAAACTCTTGTAAGTATCGTATCATTCCATAATGAAAAGGGGCAGCACCTGTGGTGCCGCCCCTTTTCATTATCTTTTGCTATCGCACTAAACATTTTGTTAGTAACATTTTGTTAAGTGAATAAAAATATGTATCTTTGCTGATGTATAAAGAAAGGACATGTATGTGTAATCCGTTCGTTTTCAAAGGATATCGCGATGCGGAACATTTTTTCGACCGTGAAAAAGAGCTTGCATTGTTGCTCGATTGTGTAAAAAAACATGTCGATGTTACCCTTATTGCACAGCGTCGCATGGGCAAGACAGGCCTTATCCATCGTTTGATTGATGAACTGCAAGCAACAAATAGTGGTGTGACGCCTATCTATGTGGATATTTTTGCCACGAACGATTTTGCTGGTTTCAACAATGCACTCACCGAGGCCATCCTTCGTGCCTATCCTGAAAGCACCTCCTTTGGTAAGAAATTCCTTTCTTTTGTCCGTTCGTTGCGGCCAACGCTTAGCTTCGACCAGTTGACGGGTTCGGTGCAGGTGCAATTGCTTTATCAGAATGAACCCGAAAAGGCTCATACATTGAAAAGTTTGCTCGATTATCTTGAGCAACAAGGTTCGCCTATTTTGTTGGCTATAGATGAATTTCAGCAGATTAGAGAATATCCTGAGGCTAATTTAGAGGCATTGTTGCGGTCGTATGTGCAAGAAATGCACAATGTTTCTTTTATCTTTTGTGGCAGTCGTAAGCATCTGATGGCTGATATCTTTAGCAATCCGAAACGTCCTTTCTATGCCAGCACTCAGTTTCTCATGCTCGATAAAATTCCTGCTGAATCATATCGACAATATATTGCCGATGCTTTCGCCAAAGATAATCGCCATATCGACAGTGAGGCCATCGAGTTTATTCTTTCGTGGACCCGCAGACATACCTATTATACCCAACGGTTGTGTAATGAGGTGTTTGACAAAGGAGGGGAGACGGTGACCATTGAGGATGTGAAGGTATGTTGTGATGATTTGTTGGTGTCTAACGAGCCCTATTTCCTGCAATATAAGCAACTGCTCACCGATAACCAATGGAATTATTTGATTGCTGTAGCCAAAGAGGAAGAATTGGAGAAACCCTGTGCCAATCCTTTTTTGAAACAATATAACATTGGTGCCAGCGCTGTGTCGAAACGTCTGTTAAATGCACTATGTGATAAAGACATCATTATGTGCGAAACCACCAAAGAGCGAACCTTCTACGCCATCTCCGACCTCTTTTTCATGCGTTGGTTAGTTCGAGAGTACTAATTGTTGACCATTGGCTAAATAAGGGCGACATTAGCGGTGCCGCCCTTTTCATTATCTTTTGCTATCGCACTAAACATTTTGTTAGTAACATTTTGTTAAGCGAGCAAATAATCTGGGAGATATTTGACTTGGAAGGCAAGAGATGTAACCCTTGCATCCTCCTCATTCGTACATCTTGTCGATCACTTCGTTCATTTCTTTGGGAAGCATCGTTTTTGCTTTGGCAACCATCTCTTCAGGCACTCCGTAGTAGGCCTCGGCTATTCCGCCTGTGATGTTGGCTATGGTGTCGCTGTCGCCTCCCAATGAGATGGCAATACGAATGGCACTCTCAAAATCGTTGCTCTCAAGGAAGCATTCGATGGCTTGAGGAACACTCTTCTGGCACGTTTCGTTGAAACGGTAATGGGGACGTATTTGGTCAATTGTAAAGTCCATATCATAGCCGTACAGTTTCTCTACAACTCTTTTTATTTCATCTTTTGGACAATGTTGTGAGGCCATCAGTATGCAGTCGGTAATGGCCAAAGCTCCCTTTATTCCTTCGGGGTGGTTGTGGGTGCATACGGCAGAGGCTGCAGCCCATGTCAATGCTTGCTCTCGGTTGCCTTTGGCAAGGAATGCACAGGGTGATACCCGCATAGCCGACCCGTTGCCGAAAGAGTTGTAGGGCTTATAATCGTCTGTGTTCAGCCATTGGAAAAATCGTCCACCATAGCCACGGTTGACATATCGGTTGCCGTATTCGTGCATGGTTTCGCTAAACGGGCGTCCCGACAGAATGGCATCGGCTACTGCAACGGTCATCACGGTGTCGTCGGTGAAATAGCAGTCGGGGTGAAAAAATTCGAACTCGGTTGACCGGTGGTTGTTGAACTCGAAACGTGATCCCACAATGTCGCCAATAATTGCGCCTATCATTATCTTTATACTTTTAGGTGGTTATTAAATTAATTCTTTCCAAAAATCCATAGGCAGCCAGATGTTCTCCACATCCACAGCACTCACAAACAGTGGTGCTACCTGTGAGGCTTTATAGCCAGCAACGCCGCAACCTATGCGTGTGACGAGGAACGTCAGTTCAGGATGTTCTTTGGCAAAGGTGATGAATGTTCGGATGTTGGATGCAAGATCAGCCAATCCTTCCATAGATGGGATGGCGTAGCTTTGGCCTTGGAGACCTTCGCCTTGTCCCATTTTCGCGCCGAACTTGGTTAAAGCCACTCGTGCTGCACCGCCATTGTGGATGCCTTGGGAGTTGCTGCCGAACACAAACACTTGTCCGTTATTCAGATGGTCGATATGTTCGGGGGTGACGCGGTGGGTAAACTCTCCGATTTCCTGATAGTTTTTATTCAAACGCAGACAATCACAAATCGCGTTTCTTCTCTCGTCCACAGAGTAAGCACGTTCAAAAGCTTCAGATATTCTGCTGTACATAATATGTTTGGATTTGCGTTCCTTGTCCCATGCTTCTGTCATTCCAGTATCGCTGTCTTCAAAGTAGAATGAGTTTTGGATAGAGAGGTCATGTGCCACAGACTCCACGTCTTGGTTGGTTCCAATGTAGGAAAAGTTCCACCCGTGTTCATCCCGCATCTTGTCAACCAAAGCCTTGATGGCTTTTCCGCTATACTCTTTGGAGGCGTTCTCCATGCCGTCGGTGATGATGGTCACCACGACAGCCGAGTTCTCGATATTCTCCGTTTTCTTGAGCAGGTCGTTGATGCCCATGCCCATAGCATCGTAGAGTGGGGTACAGCAGCAGGGCTGATAATCATTAGAGGTTAGGTTTTTCACCTGATCTACAGGGACGCAGTCGTAAACATACTCCTTGGTGCAGGAGCAGAAGGTGAGCAGGCTGATATAATGCTCCTGGGTTTCGGCAAATTGTTTTTGTGCCGAGCGAATTCCCCCGATGGTTTCATTAAAACCACTAATAGCTGCCTTGGCAATGCTGGACATTGAACCGCTTTTGTCTAAAATTACGAGATTGAAAACCTGAGTTTTTGAGTTTGTTTCCATGGCTGAAGTTGTTTTGTTATTAATAATATTTATTGTGTTCTATATGCTGGCACGTTAAAGCGCACCCTACCGTTGTTTGTTTCTTATTATGTGAAAACTAATGCTTTATAGTGTTTCCTACTGCTATTTTATGATTTCAAAATTCTAATCGGAAGTTCCCTTCTTCTTTTAGTTGATCGTATTTGTCTTTGTCAAATTGGAACATTTTACCTTTGCGACCCACCGAGCGCTCGGAGGTACAGGAGTGCGTCTTTTCCATATTGAGCAGGGAGGACTTATCAGCGTCCGCAGGTTCGCAGCGAGATAGCATAAAGTCGGCGGATGATCCCGCAAAGAGTGCGTTGATGTCCATTTGTTTCATCTCTCGCCGTTTCCCATAGTACATATTCTTGAGTGTTTCGGTCTCGTCGACCTCTTTTAGCACTCCCGTCTGGAGCATCTTGCGATAGAAATTCCGCCTGTCAAAATTCACTCCGAGTATGCATTCGTAAAGCCGTTGTAGTTCGGCAATGGTGAATTGTTCGTCCATCAGGTCAAATCCCACGGGTTCGAAGTGAATGTCCTGACGTAGGCGTTTCATGGCTGTGCGAAGAATATAGTCGTGGTCGAAAGCCAGTTGGGGGATGTCGTCAATGGCCCACCATTTGGCTTTGGCGGCATCGTCACCTCCTTTCACATCGGAGTGTTTGGCCAACGAATAGAATGCAATGGAAATGACCCGTTCACGAGGATCGCGATTCACCCCCGAAAAACAGCCCAGTTCCCGCACTTTGGAAAGTTCCAGATTGGTCTCTTCTTTCAGTTCGCGTCTGGCACACTCCTCGGCAGTTTCGTCCATGTGGATGAATCCTCCAGGGAAAGCCCACATGCCCTTGAACGGTTCCATACCGCGTTCGATTAATAAAACTTTGAGTTCTTTGCCGTCAAAACCAAAAACCACACAGTCGGTAGCAACTGCAGGATGAGGGTATTTGTAGTGGTAGCCTTCGGTAGTATGATTGATATTTTCCATTTGTGTAATTTTGACGCAAAAGTACAACATTTTTTTGAATTAGCAAATTATTTTGTGTCATTTTTACGCATATTAGTTGTAATAAAATGAAAATCAATAAAAAATATTTTAAAAAAATTGCCTTTGCTTCGTTCTAACCACTCAAAAATTGCTTTTTGAGAGGGTCTTTTAATGGTTTTTGCGTCATTTTGACGCATGATTTGGACAATGGATTTTTGGCTATATTCTTGGATTTGATTAGAATAATAGATTTTGTTTTAGGGATGTTCTGATGCCTGTTGTTGTGGCGGCTTCGCCACAATGGGAGCGTTGAGTCCACAGTATCAACATGGTAGAGCCTTCGCTGTGCCCTCGTTGGTGAACTGCCATAGGGTGAGGCGTGGAAGAGGACTGGATGACCATAGCATCACTCCCATAAGCGACGCAATAGCGACATCGTAAACATTCCATAGCGACCATATATAGTTCGACGGACGGGGGTACCACGAAGGCAGTATTCGTCAGCTGCAATACCGCTTCGGCCTCGCCCCATGGAGCGAGGCTACAGCGAGGTTACCCCGAGGCAAGGCCCTACTTTCCGAGGGGCAAAAAAATATTTTGCACAATTCAAAATAACTTCGTATATTTGCCACATCGATGTTAAGAGACACCTACATCGCAATTGATTGAGAAAGCGCATTATACGCTTTATTCTTGATTGGCAAAACTGGACATTTTGCAAAGATAGTAAGAATAAAGTCTGTGTATGGAGCTCACTTGGTTTGTAATCGTACTTCTTTACGATACATCCATGTGGAGCGTTTCATCAAGACCTTATTTTACTATCTTGGGAGTCCAGCCCAGCCAATCGGAATATGGTTAGTAATGGATGGCTCCACTTTCTTTTTATACATCCTCCAACCTCGAGCCAAGCTGGAAACAAAAGTTGCGCCCGACACGGATTAAGGGAAATTATTATGACATGGCTATGGGTTATATTAGCAGTTGGAGTAATTGGAGCAATTATTGGCTATATTTCGAGTGATGGTGATAAGGAATCAGCTGCTCAGACTGGATTAGGTGCCGCGTTTGGATGCGGTTCTGTTATTTTTCAGATTTTTTTGACAGTGGTATCAATTGCTGCTATTATAGGGTTGTTTGGTTGGCTGTTTGGAGGATGCAATTAAGGCATTCTACATAAATAACAATAGAATTTATTACCTGATAATCAGTATTTTGTATTGTTTTTATAAACCTTAAGTATGTCTAGTTATAGAGGACTCCGTCCCTCGGAATGTTCCAGCACATGCCTTTATGGCGGATCTGCAATCCTCAGTTCAACAAAAATAGATAAATTACAATTATGGGATTTTTTAATAACGTTAGAGGGTTCAATAAAATTCAGAATTTACTTGATGAAGTGGAGACATCAATTACTGATGTGTACCGTGAGTTTCCTACGATTCATCGTCAGGGTTCCATATTGCGCATTATTGATAGATTGAACCATATTACTTTTTTATTGAACCAGATAAGAGAGACGGCTGATTCTAATTCATTAGCTGTGCAGTCAATCAAATACACTTTCTGTCAGAGAAGTTTTACTCTTTTAGAATTATTCCCGGCCATAGAAGGCATGCAGTATAAAATAGTTGAGGAGTTATTTCAATGTGGAGTAAGTGTCGGAAAATTTGGAAACGAATGGAAATATTGTTAAACCAATAATTATTTATTATGTTTGAAATTGCTAAGATCAATAAGCGACTAAAAGAATCTGAAATGGCTGTTGATGCCTTAATGTCATTGGCCAGTTATGGAGGAGCAGGGACTAGTAGGGCACAGGCTCAGTCTTTAGTGTATCAAATTAAAAGAAACTTGGAAGAGGCAACACTTATTGCAGACAACGCAGGTAATTCTGTCAAACTTGCACCATATTTTGTTAGAGGTGTCAAGATGTCTTTGCCTCAAGCGGTAATGTATTTAATTGACCAAACTTATGATGCATCACAAAGATTAGGATTAGAAATGTAGTTAAATGTCGTTGTGGCGGATTTTACAATCCGCCACTGCTTAATATAAGAATTTGCAATCTACATAAATTGTTTAAAAATACTGAATTGACAGATATGCGGATTGCAGATTCTTATAATATGCTAAAGCCGATATAATATTATTTGAAACTCTGCGTAATAATAACGTAATGAGCATTATTGAACGCAATATCGAGATGATTTTGGCCTTGTGCAACTAAACAAGTGATTTATGGATGAGTATTGCAGATAATATTTGGAAGATGTGCTGACTTTATCAATCTTTCAAACTTCTAATAGGCACAACCAGCACATCGTCGTCACGGCGGTATGCGTAGTCGCCTATGGCGGTAAGGACCATCATGAATGAGGGTTTCTTCATTCGTGTGGTGTCTATCTTCCCCGCCAAGGTCTTCAAGCTCTTAGCCCCTTCTTCTATCAGCATTTCGCCTCCCAACTTGATTTCGACAAGACCATAACGTCCGTTTCTAAGGTGAATTACGGCATCTGTCTCCAATCCATTCTTGTCTCTGAAATGATATACTTTTCCGTCCAAAGCATCGGCAAAAACTCTCAGGTCACGAATACATAGTGTTTCGAAGATGAGGCCGAAAGTCTCCAAATCTTCCATGAGGTCGTTTGGACCCAAACCCAAAGCCGCTGTGGCGATAGAGGGGTCGGTGAAATAGCGCGTGTCGCTACTGCGTATGGCCGTCTTGCTGCGCAAATTGGGGTTCCAAGCCTCTACGTCTTCGATGAGAAATATCTTCTTTAGGGCATTCAGATAGGAATATATCGTGTCCTCGCTCAATGTGGTTCCTTCGTTGGTCACCATATCTTTGTAGATAGAAGATATGCTGACTTGCTGGCCTTGGTTGCGGGCGTAACTTCGCAAGAGTCGGCGGGTAAAAGAGGCATCTCGCCTCACTCCGTCGACTTTGCTTATGTCGGTGTTACATACTGCGTCAATGTAGTTGTATGGTATCTTCATCGCAGCCCGATCGGAGAGCCGTAATGCCCCTGGCCAACCGCCACGGCATATCAGTTGGGCAATCTGTAAAAGGTCGGTTTTCACCGATGTACAGGCTTCGGTGAATGGCTCTTCGAACAAGGCCTTCAAACTGACTGTCCCATTGGAGTCGCCCGATTCCCAAAGGGACATCGGTCGCATCCGCAGCCAAGCAAAACGACCAGCGCCTGAATGAAAAATCTCAGAAGTGTCAGCGGGCACCGATGAGCCTGTAAAAATAAATTGACCCACCTCACCGCGTCTATCCACCAAGAATCTTGCCGCATCCCACAATTTCGGTGCCATCTGCCACTCGTCTATAAGTCTCGGTGTGTCTCCATCTAAGAGGAATGAAGGTTGCGAGTCTGCCAACTTGAGATTGGCCTGTTCTTGCTCAGGATTGTTCATATACAGAACGCTTTTTGCTTGATGTTCGGCAGTGGTTGTTTTGCCGCACCATTTTGTTCCTTCTATCAGCACAGCACCAGCACATTCAAGTTGCTCGGTTAATAATTCGTCAATTACCCTGTTTTTGTATTCCATTTTTGTTTTATTTGCGGCTGCAAAGATACGAATATTCAGCCAATTTGCCAAATTTTTTTTCATTTCATTCACCAATTTGGCTATATTTCATTCACCAATTTGGCTATATTTCATTCGGCAATTTGGCCATATTTTGTTCGGCAATTTGGCCATATTTCATTCGGCAATTTGACCATATTTCATTCGGCAATTTGGCCATATTTCATTCGGCAATTTGGCCATATTCTGTTCGGTAATTTGACTGTTTTGTTGAGGGCGTTTGGGGATATTTTGGGGATATTAACGATGTATTTGTAATAAAAAAGCGATAAAAATATTGTATAGGTTCAATATAATTTGTATCTTTGCAATCTTGAAAGTGGGTGCATCAATCGTGCCGACGTTGCTTAAATTATTGAATACAATTAAAATATATAATTATTATGAAGAAAATAGTTTCTCTTACCCTGCTGGCTGCGGTTCTCGTTATGGGCTACACCGCTTCGGCCTGCACCAATTTCTTGTTTACCAAAGGTGCCACTAAGGATGGCAGCACTATGATTACATACGCGGCAGACAGCCATGTGCTGTATGGCGAACTGTATTATCGCAAGGCCGCCGATTATCCCGAAGGTACGATGTTTATGCTCGTCGACTGGGACAGCGGTCGCAAATTGTTTGAGATTCCCCAGGTGGCTCACACCTACAGCGTGGTGGGCAACATGAATGAGCATCAGTTGGCTATTGGAGAGACCACCTACGGTGGCCGTGAGGATTGCTGGAAGGACGAGGTGAAGGGCATCGACTATGGCTCGCTCATCTATGTCACTTTGCAGCGTGCCAAGAACGCCCGTGAGGCCATCTATTGGATGACCAAGCTGGTGTCCGACTATGGCTATTGCAGCGAAGGCGAGAGCTTTTCTATCTGCGACCCCAACGAGGTTTGGATTCTTGAGTTGATCGGCAAACGTGGCACCCCTGTGAAAGCCGATGTCGCCAAGAAACTGAAATACCAGTATAAGGATGGTGCTGTGTGGGTGGCTCGCCGCATCCCCGACGGCTATGTGTCTGGCCATGCCAACCAGGCTCGCATCACCCAGTTCCCGCAGGAACCCGCCAAATGGCAGAAGGCCAAAGGCAAGGGTCTTCACACTGTTATCAGCAGCAACCATATCGACTACATCTATGAGCCCGAGGTCGAATGCGTCTACGCTGCCGATGTTGTCACCTATGCCCGTGCTTGTGGCTGGTTCGAAGGCAAGGACGAGGATTTCAGCTTTGCCGACACCTATGCTCCCCTTACTTTCAGCGGTATCCGTGGCTGTGATGCCCGCGTGTATGCAATGTTCAATCGTGTGAACCACGACATGAAAAAATATGAGAAATACGCTATGGGCGACCCCAATGCCGAGCGTATGCCTCTGTGGATTAAGCCCGACCATCAAGTGGAACTGCAAGAGGTGATGAACCTTATGCGCGACCATTATGAGGGTACCGCTATGGATATGACCCAGGATGTGGGTGCCGGTCCTTTCGCTTGCCCTTATCGTTGGCGTCCTATGGACTTTGAAGTCGATGGCCAGAAATATGTCCACGAGCGTGCCACTTCCACCCAACAGACTGGTTTCAGCTTTGTGGCCCAGTGCCGCAGCTGGCTGCCCAGCAAGGTGGGAGGTATCCTGTGGTTTGGTGTTGATGACACCTATAGCACCTGCTACTGCCCCATATACTGCGGCATTACCAAGATTCCTGAGTGCTTCCGTGAGGGCAATGGCGATATGCTCACCTATAGTGCCACATCGGCTTTCTGGCTGTTCAACCGTGTTACCAACTTCGTCTATAGCCGTTACAGCGACATGATTGTTGATTTGCAAAAAGTTCAGAGAAAACTCGAGGAAGGCTTTATCCGCGATGTCAATCGTTTCGATGCAAAAGCCAAGACTTCGACTGACAACGACGAGGCTCTTACTCACCTTCTCAACGATTTCTCCAACCGCAGTGCCGAGCGCATGATGAAAGAGTGGAACAAACTCGACCAATATCTGTTAGTGAAATATATTGATGGCAACATCAAGAAGGAGAAAGATGGCAAGTTTGAGCGTAGTGCCACTGGCGGTTGCGCCTTCCCGCAACAGCCCAGCTATCCCGAATGGTTCTACAAGATGATTGTCAACGATCACGGCAATGTGATTAAGCAAACCTTCTAAAAACATCTCCATAAGTAAGCACACATGGATATTCAGCAATACCTCTCGCCCATAAGCCTGAGCGCCCTCGGATTCTTCCCCGATGAGTACAGCATGGCTTTGGGCACGAAGATAACTGCCTATACCGCAGAAACAGGTCTCCCTGCCGTTCCGCAGGGAGGCTTGGTGCTGCTGGGCGCAGGCGAAGACCGCGGAGCCGAGAAGAATGCTGGCTGCGCCATGGCTCCCGATGAGATACGCCGCTATCTCTATCCTTTGGCTATTCCTACAGAGGACACTGCATTGTACGATTTCGGCAATATTATTGTCGGACAAGATGTAGAGGATACCTATTATGCCCTCTCCGAGGTGCTTGCCGTGTTGTTGGAAAACAATAATACGGTGGTGCTTCTGGGTGGAAGCCAGGATTTGACTTTCGCCGCTTATAAAGGCTATGAACGTCTGCAACGCATTATCAACATCACAACCATCGATTCCCGCTTCGACCTTGACCACTACGATGAGATGACTTCTCGCACCTATCTTAAACACATTATTATGCAGAACCCCAACTACCTGTTTCTGCATACCAATGTGGGTTATCAGACCTATTTCGTGGGGCAGGAGTATGTGAAGCTGATGGACGAGTTGAAGTTTGATGCCTATCGTGTAGGAGAAGTTCAGAACGATATGGCGCGAGCTGAGGCTTTGGTGCGTAATGCCGACCTGCTATCGGTTGATGTCGGATCCGTGCGACAGAGCGATGCCCCTGGCAACTGCGACCCTTCGCCGCATGGCTTCTATGGCGAGGAATTATGCCGTATGATGCGTTTTGCTGGCATGAGCGACAAGATTAGTTGTCTGGGCATGTTCGAGGTCAACCCCATGTTCGACAATCGTGGGCAGACCTCACATCTTGTGGCGCAGGCCGTATGGTTTTTTGTCGAAGGATTCTTCAACCGCAAGCACGACTCGCCTTTGCTCGACCCTCAGAACTGCAAACGTTATATAGTGAATTTGGTCGATCAAGGTTTGGAGATAACCTTTTATAAAAGCAAACTCAGCGACCGCTGGTGGGTCGAAGTGCCTTGTGAGGATGTGGAGCTGCGGGAAATCTATTCCCGTCAGTTGATCCTGCCTTGCACTTATGCCGATTACCAACAGGCCATGAACAACGAAGTTCCTGCCCTATGGTGGCGATATTATCAGCGCATGAACGGATAACTCATAGTTGAAAAAAAAGCCGAGTTCAAAACTCGGCTTTTTTTGTACTAGTTGAGATAAACTTTAATGTTTACATCCCCGATGCAGATGTTTTGGAAGCATCGTGCGTACTGGAGAATGTTTTGTACAACTTTTGGTGAGGGTTGTACGTTCGTGCTTGCAGTTTCAGAAGATGTATTCGAGCTGCTAATAAGTTCGTAGTCCTGCATCATACGCGCCTGAATAAGTTGAACATTGTGTTTATTACTCTAATCATATCGGTTTCCCTTGATGATTTCGCATATAATAACCCGAAAAAAAATGTTTTATTGTGTGAAATGTGTTATTTAACATTTGATAGGACAAATGTTAGCGGTATAAATATGCGTAAATACTTGATATACTGCATGAAATAATAAAACATTATTTGTTTCGAGGCACTAATATTTTCTTGCCCTTTAGCCGATACAGGGCGAGGAATCACCTCTCAAAACCCCAAATGTCGTCACAAAAACAGGGAGCCTCAAAATTGGGGCTCCCTATTTTTATGTGTTTTTCGTTTCAACCACTGCGGGGACACCCCTGCCGTGGTTGAAGATTTTAATCTGCGTTTTTGACAAGGCGAACCGATAGGCCAGCGGAACGAGATTGTAACTCTCCGACAACAAGCATTCCGTCTGAGTAGAAGTACGTGGCGTGTGCATTGTACATATTGTTCGGAGTGGAAGACCAATACCTGCTCTCCCCGGTAGTCGGGTCGAAACTGGCGCCCGCAGCAGGCAGGAATACAATACCAGCCGCGTTGATTTCTTCCCAACTATCCACTGTAGCATCTGTTCCAGCCTCGGAACCATCGTAATAGTCAGGATAGATAAACAGACCATAGTACGTTGTACCTCCAATTTCTATTCCGTTTGTCTTGTAGGTGTATCTTGGCTTGCCGTTTATCATTGTCCTTGTGTTGAGCAGGCAATTCCATTCGCTGTTACTGAGTGTACGCCATACTCCCGTCTCACCATTGACGGTAAAATTCGATTTCGCGGTAGTTTCCGTGGCGTTTGTGAAGAACATATCAGAAGCAGAACGGGCGCTATCGCTGTAATCCTCGGCACGAGCCACTGCTGCATACTCGCTCCAGTGGAAATAAGGGACGTGATTTGCGTTCCAGCTGTTTGCAAAATCATACTGGTTATTCTCGAACTTGAAATAAGTACCATTCCAATACAGGTTGCCAGGGGAAAAGGTGACCTTTTTGCCTGTGTCATCAACCGTAAAGGCTAAGGTATTCACCGAAAAGCCTCCAAGCATGGATACTTTGGCACGACTGATGACAACTGGTGTGGAGGAGGTGAAATGTGTGGTATGGGTGTTGTTGTTGACATCAGTGATGGTAACAGTGTAATTACTCAAAGCACATGGGGGCAACACGATGTAGAAGTACACGCCATTCGAGATATCCACACCGGAGGTTTGATTGACAGTTTTAGCGGTCACGGTATTGAAACTGTTGGCGTTGTCCCAAGAGATATTCAGGTTGCTGGTGCTGAAGACGTTGATGGCGCCGTGGCCAGAGAGTTTCTGCCCGTCGTTGTCGGTGATAGTGATGCTCTTGATGGCTATGTCGCCCTTCACGGCTATCTTCGCCAAGCCGCCCACGTTGCGGAACTGCATACTCGTGTTGTCGTTGCACCCCACCGAGGTGTTGTCGCCCTTGCCGAAAGTGCCAGGGGGTCAGGGTCTGTTCGGCGCGGATGACCTCGCAGTAGAGGTTGTGGTCTTCATCCACGCTCAAGTTGTCTTGGTTGGGATAGATGCCATAGTAGTAGCCCGAAGTGATGTCCTCGGGTATGGTGCCGATAAAGGTTGCCATGCCGTCGGTAAGGTCGGAGAGAATGAAGTTGGAGAAATCATTGCTGCCGCGGGTTACCGAAATGGTGTCGTCTTCGTGCCACAACACGCTGCCATCTTCAGGGTTGTAGTAAGTCTTGGCATCGCCGTTCTTGACGGTGATGATGGTGTTGTAGTTGGTTGCCCTCCAAGGGGTTGTCCTTCTTGCAGCCCACAAAGGCCGTGCCGCACACCGCGGCCAGCAGGGCTATACTTAATATTCTATGCTTCATAATGGTGATTTTTTCTTGAAGTTGATTAAAAGATGTGCCAATCAATGCTGCGGTCGTCAATGTCGGTGTTGTCCTCAAAACACTCGTTGCCCCACAGCTCGCCTGTGAAGCCTTCGTGCGAAGGCGAGGAATTAATCGACGACTGATAGTCGCGTTCTACCTTGAACTCCACCACATTCAAAGTGGGGGATTGATAGGTTTGGTTCATAGTCTTTGTGCTGTTATTTAGATTTGCAAAAATACGAACTTTTTATGGATTGAAGAAAAAAACTATTGCTGTCCGCTAATTTAGCGGACAGCAATAGTTTTTATTGATAAATGGCAAGAATTTTCTATAGCCAATGTTATAGGACTACTTCCTTTTGGTCATGTCGTCCAGCAATGACTTTGAGATAGAGGAATTGGGGGACAGCTTGAAGCAGAGTCGCTGGTAGCCGATGAGGTCTCGATCGACAGCACCTTGGCAGATTACCGCGTTGTGGAAAACGACGGCTACCGTGGTTGCCGACTGTCGCTGAACAAACTGGAATACGGCAGCCTGCCAAACTGTTTCGGCTTGGGGCCTAAGGTTTATCTCCAAGCGTAAAGGTTTCTGTGAATCGCACAGCAGGTATGCACGATCAATCATTTGGGGCTCGCCGGGACGGGTACTTACAATGAGGGAGGAATGTACAAGGTAAAGCATGCACTTGCCATAGATGTCGGGCAGTGACCAGCGGGTGGTGAGTCCATCTTTCAGGGAGAAGTTTGCAGCCAATAGGGCATTCACCTGTGCGGTGTCTGTCACAGGGACTGCGATTAGCGCTGGGGAATTGGACAATAGGGCGCTTTCGATGCCAGAGTGCTGCAGAGTCGAACAGAGTTTGGACGACAGATCGGGACGATAGTTGGTGCATATTTCCACAAGGGCCATGTCGCCGGTCGACAAACTGTCGTTCTTAGTGTCTGCTACGTAATAGGAGTATCGGTTATGACCACCCAGGGGCCAGTGGTTGACGCGGGCTATCACCAGATAGGTCATCAGAGGAACAACCAGCACGAGAAGGATGCTGAGAATGATGGGACAGTGTCTGCGAAGGCGCAGGCGTACCGCACCGACAATGGCATAGGCTACAATCAACACGGCAGTGAAGAGCATTACGAGTGTGGCGCCAGGCAGGTACAGTAGTTTGAGTGCAGCGGTGACTGCTGTAAAGAACAACACTACGAGGCCCAGAAAATGGAAGCCTCGGTTTTGGGCTCCGGACTTGTCGACTTCGGTTTTCACGCTGCGCAGCACCTCGTTGCACTGGCGATAGATGGGGAGGTACAGCATGAGGAATCCCACCAAGGAGAGGCCGAACAGGACTGCAATGGCAATTGTGACTTTGCCCACCATGTAATTAGGTACATCAAGGGTGGCGCATACAATAAAAATGATGTAGTAGAGTGAACAGATGAGTGCCAGATAATACAGAAGGAAGATCCGTTTGGCAGCGTAGTGTTGCTGAGCCCACTCCACGAGGCCGACCTTGTTGCTGTTGAGTGACAGATTTTTGGTGATCCATAGTTCTGCCACCAAGCCCAACAGTAGGAACATGGCGGAAAGCACGGCATAAGAGACCTGTCCGCCGACCAAGAGTACACAGCAGGCAAACAGCACCATGGCGAGGGGATAACAGATGAGCACGTTGCGACGATGACGCTGGAAATGACTGCTACAATTGTTGACCACGTACTGCACTTTGTCGGCATCTACGATTTGTTGACCTTCGAGGTTCTGGTTGAAGGACTTGTATTGCTGCTTGAGTTTGTCCAACTCATGCATGGGGTTGTCTGAATTTTTTTCCATGATGATTAGTTTGTTTTTTTCGACAATTCAATTAACTTCTCTTTGATACGCATCAGCCGCGATCCGACATTGGAGGGCGTGATGCCCATGATGGATCCGATATCGGCATAGCTCAAGTCGTCGAGCCACAGCTGTACCAAGGCTTTGTCCATAGGGTCGAGTTGCGCAATGATGTCGTGTAGCTGGCGCACTTGTCGTGACGTCACGTCGTCGGGCGGAAGGGCTTCGATGTCGAAGGTGAGAGGCATGGTGTGCACACGGCGCTTCTTGGATTTGTGGAGATTGATGGCGGTGTTGAGGGCCACACGGTACACCCAGGTGCGTTCCTCGCTGCGACCTGCAAAACTCTCAAAGCCAGTCCACAGGCGGATGAGGGTCTCTTGGAAAAGTTCCTCAACCTCATAGGGCTGGTTGGAGAACATGTAGCAGACGGAATAGATCGTCTTTTTGTGGTTGCTCACCAGTCGATTGAATTGTTCTTCTTTTTTGTTCATAACTCAAATTCTTTACCGCGGTTTGCCTCATTAGACAACAGACTTGTCGAAAAATCACAAACAAAATCAAAAATAATCAACTAAACTTCAAATAGCTCCATCGGCGGAGGCTGATTTAGGGCTCTTATTATTTGCCTTCAGCCACCCTATACCTATCTAAAGGACAAGCATATTTGATAAAAAATGGCAGATGGTGCAATTCGTCCATTTGCCATTTTGTGATATTATTCAAAAAGAAAATAATGTAAACTTCGGAAATCTTTTTGGTTGCGTTCAGGAACAAAAAGTATATCAAAGTTCGATATAGATGTTGTTTTCCTGAGCCAGTCGGCGGAGGTTGATGATGGCGTAGCGCATACGTCCGAGGGCGGTGTTGATGCTTACGCCAGTGCGGGCGGCGATGTCTTTGAAGTCGCATTTGCCATAATGACGGAGGATGACGACGCGACGTTGTTCGGGAGGCAGCATTTTGACCAGTTTGCGGATGTTGCGGTTGGTTTGCTGGCGCATAATGTTCTGCTCTGCATTATCATCGTGCAGCTTCAGGGTCTCAATAATGTCGCAGTCGGGACGGTTGGGCACCATGGGCAGTTTGCTGTTGCGGCGGAAATAGTCAACGATGAGGTTGTGGGCAATGCGCATCACCCAATGGATAAATTTGTTTTCGTCTTTGTAGACGCCAGTGTTGAGCGTGGCCACTACTTTGAAAAAAGTATCCTGAAAAATGTCGTCTGCAACGTCTTTGTCCTTTACTACTGAGAAAATATATCCGTAGACTTTGGTCTGGTATCTGGCCAAAAGGACATCGAAACAGGCATAGTTACCATCCTTGTAACCTTGTATCAGCTCGTTGTCAGTGAGCGTACTAACAGATTGTTCCGTCATTTGTATTCGCTTTAAGGGTTGAACTGATAGTTGTGTTTCGATAATCGTAAGTTTTGGTTTTTATTCCTTTTTCAAAATGCAAAAGTACACTTTTTTTTACAAATAACAAACTTTTCTACGCATTTTTTTATTTTTTAGTATGTCGGTGGGCAAAAAAATTGTGCAAAGGATGAAGAAAAATATCGACAGTTGTCAGTGGGGTAGTGTTTTGAACACTATTCTTTGAGTAATTGTAATTTTATATAAGATTGCGGATTTGCTCCACTTTTTCTTCCAAAGGGAGTTCACCATTAATCCAATGTATGGCTATTCCTTGCCGTTCCATGCGGCGGAACCAGGTCATCTGCCGTTTGGAGAAACGCCGTATGTCGGTGTAGAGGTCGCGGTACATGTCCTCATAGCTGCATTCGTTGTGTAGATAGCGGGTGACGTGGCGGTATTCCAGCCCGTAGCGTAAGAGACGTTCTTCTGGGACGCCGTTTTTAAGCAGTTCCGCCACCTCTTCTATCATTCCTTCTTCAAGTCGTTGGCGTAGCCTTATACCGATGCGCTCCACAACTGTCTCACGAGGATAGAGGACACCGATAATCAGGTGCTCCATGTCGGGCATGTGGGGATATTCGTCGGGGTGCTGTATGTGGTATTCCTGTATTTCGAGGGCACGAAGCAGTCGGTCGCGGGTTTCGGTGTCGGTGTGGTTGTGAAGTTTGATATAGCTGGCCAGCCGCTCGGTGAGTTCCTCGTCGCTGTAAGGCTCCATGCGTTTGCGGAACTCTTCGTCGATGGGGGCATCGGCCAATTGGTAACCTTTTACCACGGCTTCAATATACATTCCAGTGCCTCCGCAGAGGATGGGCTGCCGTTTTCGTGAGACGATGTCGTTGAAGGCTCGGATGAAATCGTTTTGAAATTGGTATACATTATATTCATATCCGGCATCGTGGATATCGATGAGGTGGTAGGGAATGTCGGTGTCGTGGATGTGGTAGTCGGCCAAATCTTTGCCCGTGCCGATGTCCATGCCGCGGAACACCTGTCGTGAGTCGGCGCTAATAATCTCACCGCCGAGCTGGTAAGCCAGTTCGGCGGCGAGGCTGGTCTTACCGCAGGCGGTAGGACCTGTTATGGTGATTAGTTTAGTCTTCAAAGAAATAGAGTTTGCCACGTTGTTTGTCAAATTCATATTCGCCAAAGTCGCCCAAGCCACCGCGGTTGATGATGAACTTGTAGTCGATGCCTTTGACCACGATCACTTCTACATTATATTTTCTATGTTGGCCAATCTGGATTTCTTTCAGCACCAGGGTGGCTTTGTCGAGAATATTGCCTTCGGGGTCGAAAGCGTTGTCGCGGTCGGGGAAATCCTCTTTGTTGATGCGACGCTGGTAGAGCATGTTCATGGCCTCTTCCCAGGAGATGGCGATGGGTTCTTTGTAGCGCTCGTCGATGAGAATGGGCATCTGCATACCGTTGATGATAGATTGCACTTCGCCCTTCTGGGTGTTGATCATGGTGACATTGATGGTGCCTTCGTCGTGGACAATCTCGGCGGTAGCGGCAGAGGTGTCGACAGGTGCGTTGACGAGGTCGATGTAGGTGCCGTCCTCATTCTGTCTGACCAAAGCGCTGTCCGAAGCCAAGTTGTTGACCAAACGTTTGGACACATAGTCGGAGCGGAGAATCAGGAATTCGATGCGGCGGTTGAGTTGGTGGGCAGCCTCTTGATGTTCGGGTGAGGGGAGGTCGGCAATAAAGTCGCAGTCGAGACGGGTACCTGCTGAGAAGGTGTAAGGCACATCACCCACCACGATGACCACGTCGCGGTTAAGCACACGGGGCACACGCTCGGCGTAGCCCTTGGCCACCATACGGTCGCGCTCGATTCCTCGGTTGGCAAGATAGTCCACCACGCTCTGGGCACGACGCTGCGAGAGGGTGTCGTTGGTGAGGCCGATGAAGGGACGGCAGTCGGTGTGCGCACGAATCTCAACAACAATGTTGGGGTTGTTCATCATGACCAGGTAGAGGTCCATGAGCGAATCCATGAACTCCTCTTTGAGATCCCATTTTGAGAGGTCGTAACGAATCTCGGGCAGCACAACGGGCTGTTGGGGCACGGGCTCCATGCGGTAGTCGTGGACGATGCCCTTGTCGACAGTGTAGCCCATGGTGCTCTCCGAACCCTCAAGGCTGAAATAATCAACCTTGGAGAGGTACATTTTGTAGACCACCTGGCCGTGGATCTGGTTCGAGGTGAATTTGTAGAAACCTTTCTTGTCGGTGTAGGTCTCGGCCTCAGAGCCATCGGAACCCACAATTTTGACCTTGGCGCCCTTAATCAGCTGCATCGATTTCTCATCGCGCACAGTGCCTTCGATAGTATACAGCAGTGGGGGCAGTTCAAAGCTATAGAGGTCGAGGTTGGGCAGCGGAATCTTCTTGCCCTTCTTGTCGGTGTTCTTGTTGAGGGGGTCGTCAAACGGACGGTTGGAAGAGAAATAACCGCGCTCCATCATCTGGTTGTTCTCGTTGTCGGGATAATAGACAATGCTCATCTCGTCGTAGGAGGAGTTGATGGGCACACCGAGGTTCTCGGGTTTCGAGCAGATGCGTTTGCCAATCTTGGTTTTGAAAATATCATAACCGCCGATGCCAGGCAGACCGTTGGAGGAGAAAAACATCGTCGAATCGTCTTTCAACACGGGGAAAGATTCGCGGCCAGGGGTGTTGACCACAGGGCCCATGTTGACGGGCTTGTCAAAGTCGGCAGCTTGTGATTTGCGGGTGGCTTTCCAAAGGTCGTAGTCGCCTTGTCCGCCAGGCATATCGGAGCAGAAATAAAGGGTGAGGCCGTCGCTGCTGATGGCAGGGTAGAGGTAGTTGTAGTTCGTGTCGCCCAGGTTGATGCGCACCGGAGTGGCCCATTCGCCAGGAGCCACCTCTTCAACAGGCTGCTCTTCCTCCTCGTTGTTGTCCTTATTGTTCTTGCCTTTGGTGCTCTTCTTGGTAGTCTTTTTTGTGGCTGTCTTCTTCTTTTTCTTATCGGCGGCGGCAGCCTTGGTGGAGGTATAGATGGCGCAGCCGTGTTCCTCATACTCTACCACATCGCAGCGCGAGAAATAAATCGTCGTGCCGTCGGGCGAGAAACAAGGTTCACCTTCGTTGTTCGAGGTGTTGATTTTGCCCGTATTGTCAAACGAGGCGGGGTCGGTAGACCAGGCACCGTTGCGGTCTTTGTACACGGTGTAGAGCGATGAGAAGTTCTGCCCCGTCCAAATATCCTTGCCATCTTCGCCTGCACCATAGCGGGAAGAGGTGAAGATCAAAGTATTGGTGTCGTCGCCCACAAAGCGGGGAGCCCAATCGTTGTACTCGGTGCTCCAATCCACCAACTTGGTGATGATGTGGCGGCTGCGGTCGGCGGCCCAACGGGTCACGTCGATGAGCGATTTCTGGCGGTCTATACCCAGCTTGTCGTTGGGCACCAGCTGCAGATACTTCTCGTAGTAGTCGTTGGCATCGTTAAATTCGCCATTGAAACGGCACATCTCCGCCATATAGAAATAAAGTTTCGGCTCCGTGTTGTAGTACTTGGCCTCAATCAGCCTACCGTAGGTGTGCTGGGCCTTGGGGTAATTGTACATCAGTCGGTAGCACTCGCCTATCTGGAAATAGATGCGGTTTTTCTCGGCCTTGTTGCTGGAAACTTTGTTGTAAGCCTGTTCGTAACTTTCGAGGGCAAGGGTGTACTGCTTGTTCTTGAACTGCATGTCGGCACGTTCGGCAATACTGTGTCCCGTGGTGTTTTGAGCCATGCCCAAACTTGTGAAAAGAAGTGCTGCAATGAGCAATGCGAAACCTTTTTTCAGTGTTTTCATGTATATATTATTATTTATCTCTATAACGTAATTATGTCAACATTAGTACATTGAAACCGAAAAAAAACGGACGCAATGCACATTATTAATGTGCTAAAATACACATTTTTTTTGAATTAACGAAAAAAAATTTTCAAGGGTATAACAAATATTTTTTTCGCAGCTCTTTGGAACGGCTCAAAGCGGGTTCCCACGAGGCACGAATTTCCTCGTCGCTGGCATCCCTCATAAGCTGTTTTCGCAACATAGCGGTGCCTGCCAGTTTCTCAAAAAAGTTGTTTTTGAGAAAGAATTTCCCTTTCGATACTTTCCGATACATCAACTTCAAATATTGTAGGTCGAATTTTGAGGCCACCTCCACATTGCGCAAGTCCACCCATTTGTCAATAGAGAAGTCATTGTGGCTTCGCTGCAGGCTTGTTCCGAGTATCTCGAAAGGGTAGGGTGTCTGCCTCCCCACGCTTATGTTGGTGCCCTCAAAAAGGCAGAGCGAGGGGTAAAGGGCCACCGCCTGGGGTGTCCGCAAGTTGGGCGAAGGAGCCACGGGCAGCACGATGCTGCGGCAGAGGGCCGAGTCGTGGCTGTAATTCAGCATCTCGACAATCCTCAGGTCGCATCGCAAGCCGTCTTTCAATCGGTGCTCCTCGTTCAGCATGAGGGCGTATTCGCCTATGGTCATGCCGTACACTGCGGGAATGCCCTCCTGCATACCCACAAACGAGGTGTACTTCTTCTCCATCACAGGCCCGTCAACATAATGTCCGTTGGGGTTGGGACGGTCAAGCAGTACGAGGGTGATGGAATCCTCGGCACAAGCCTCCATAACGTATTGTAGGGTGGAAATATAGGTATAGAAGCGACACCCCACATCCTGCAAGTCGAAAATGACCACGTCGATGTCTTTGAGTTGTTGGTGTGAGGGTTTGGTGTTGTTGCCGTAGAGCGAGATTATGGGGATGCCTGTCTTGGGGTCGACACTATCGTCGATGTGGGCTCCTGCGTCGGCTGTGCCGCGAAAACCATGCTCGGGGCAGAAGATAGTCTTGATGTCGACCCCGAGCGAGCAAAGTGTGTCTACCAAATGTGTTGTACCCACCATCGAGGTGTGGTTGGCCACCATTGCGGTAGTATGGCACCTTGTAAATTGTATGTACTGATCTATTCGTTCAGCACCTGGAACTATTCGTTCCTCCTGTGCCCCAGCCACAGATATTGCTGACACGAATAACACTGTCGCACTTACACGCACAATATTATTCCTAAAAGATGCTGAAAAAAACAGATTCTTCATAACTTCTTCAACGCACACCCGTGTGGCCAAATCCTCCTGTGCCTCGCTCGGTGTCGCTGAGTTCTTCAACCTCTACCAATTCGGCTTGTTCATGTCGTGCGATAACCATTTGGGCTATGCGTTCACCGTCGTTGATGACGAAAGGATCCTGCGACAGATTGATGAGCAACACGCATATTTCGCCACGATAGTCGGCATCGATGGTGCCAGGTGAGTTGAGCACGGTGACCCCCTTTTTCAGTGCCAAACCGCTTCGCGGACGCACCTGAGCCTCATAACCTGCGGGCAGTTCCATAAAGAGTCCCGTCTTCACCATACCCCGCTCCAAAGGTTGCAAGGTGATGGGGCCTTCGGGCAGATAGGCTCTGAGGTCGAGACCTGCCGATTGGCAGGTCTCGTATTTGGGCAAAGGGTGATGTGATCGGTTGATAATATTTACCTTCATATTATAATTATCGTGTTAGAACCTCGTCAATCATGCCGTACTCCTTGGCCTCTTCGGCGGTGAACCAGTGGTCGCGGTCGCTGTCGGCATACACTTTGTCGTAATCCTGTCCGCTGTGTTTGGCGATGATTTCGTACAGCTCTTTCTTGAGTTTCTGAATCTCGCGGCAGGTAATCTCCATGTCGCTGGCTTGGCCTTCGGCACCGCCCATGGGTTGGTGAATCATCACACGGCTGTGGGGCAGGGCGCAGCGTTTGCCTTTCTCACCGGCGCAGAGCAGCACGCTGGCCATCGAGGCGGCCAAACCTGTGCAGATGGTGGCCACATTGGGCTGGATATACTGCATTGTGTCGTAGATGCCCAAACCTGCATACACCGAGCCTCCCGGCGAATTGAGGTAAATCTGAATATCCTTCTGGCTGTCCACGCTCTCAAGGAAGAGCAACTGAGCCTGGATGACGTTGGCGGTATAGTCGTCGATGGCGGTGCCGAGGAAGATGATGCGATCCATCATCAAGCGGCTGAACACATCCATTTGTGCCACATTGAGCTGGCGTTCCTCAACGATGTAGGGGGTCAGCGAATTGTTGATAGCCGAGGTGTACTTGGCATAGGTCGTGCTACTGATGCCACAATGTTTGGTGGCATATTTTTCAAATTCGGTCATGTTATATTTAATTGATGATTAATATCTAT
>JAZUFY010000084.1:0-20627 GCA_045640925.1 Bacteroidales bacterium | reverse complement strand
ATACAGCCGCTGAAGGAACATCACCCTCATCATGAACACAGGGTCCAGACCCCGTCGGACTGCATTACTTTTGCGATTTTCCTTGGCAAAAACAGGCTCAAGGATTGGGCGGAACAGCGCAAAATACAGAACCTCCTTGAGAGCTGATAATGGGTTTCCCATTCCGGAAAGTGCTTCAATGGTAAATTCCTGGTCGAACATGCCTGTTTCAGATGATTTTTTGTATGCCATATCAAGACTCTTCAATTATTTTGCAAAGATATGAAAAAATATTGACATAAACAAATGATTAACAGTTTTTTAATTTATAGAACTCCCCTGCTAATTGTACTATTTGCTAAAGATGGAATCCACCTTCTCTATCAACTGTTTGCCTCGCAGATTACCCACAATTTTGCCTTCGGGATTGATGAGGAACACTTGCGGTATGCCTTCAAAGCCATAAAGGCCATAGCAGATGTTGGCCGTGTCGATTATCTGAGTGTATTGAATGCCAAGGCGTTCCGATGCCTTCTTATGATCCTCCGGGGTGTCACGCACATCAACGCCAACAATTACCAAGCCATCGTCCTTGTGCTTATTGTAGATGGGTATCAGCACTTCCCTGATTTCCTTCTGGCAAGGTCCGCACCACGAAGCCCAGAAGTCCACCACAGCCCATTTGCCTTTGATTTTCTCGCCCAAGGTGGTGGGCTTGCCACTGAGGTAGTCGACGGCAGGGAAGTCTTTAAACGGCATGCCTTCAGACACTCCGGCCTCGGACCTAAGTAACTTCAGCAATTCTTGAAGGTCATCATAGCTGCGCACTACGGGATGAGCTTCAGCCACGATTGATTCCACCTGACTGAGGTCAATCCAATAGGGGTTGGTTTTGTTTATCCCATAGATGGAACCATGTCCAGACTGCATCCGCAGCACCGAATTTAGGAAGTAGGCACCGGCCAGGTTGTCCGCATTCTGCCTGTAGAACACCCACCCCGAATCGACAATGGCCGAAGTGAGTTGAACACCAATGGTATCAAAGAGTTTTTTCTCCAATCTTTTGTATTCATCGGTGCTGGTATCGCTCATCCGCAAGGCCTGCTTCAACGTAGCCTGAAAAGGCTCATCTAACTGATTCACAATCTGCTGGTACCGAACCAAATCCTTGTTTGCCGAGGAACCTTCTACACAATTTAGACCCTCCACCCCATCAATGCCAAGCACCGAGGAAGGCTCGGCAAGAACTCCAAGATATTCATACCTAGGCAAATACATCCACACAATCTTAGGGGAGTCAACATTCAGTTCAAGATAGAACCGCCCATTTTGAACTTGGGTGGAGTCGTCTTGGTAATAGACCCAACTTCCTTCACAATCCGCCGGCATGGTGCAGTAGATGATACACTTGCCCTGTTTAGGGGCGATTTTCCGCTCTCCATTTCTGAAAGCGCAGAGCAGAAAAGTGCAAGCAACAAGAATGACAATCAATCGTTTCATATCTATTTATAGGCGGGTTCTATAAATTCGTTTTTGGCATCCTAAATGGGTAGAACCCATTACCCCATCAGTCAGCCGTTACAGTTTCAGACTGCGAAATTACACATTTTTCTTTATATAGCCATCATTTTTTACATATCTTTACAAGAAGATGGCTTATATGGTGATTATTAATAAAATAAATACATATTAAAAACTAGCTTTCTACTATCCATTCTGCATGATACCTTTTGATTTGGACAAGTCTGCACATGTTATACACAAGATTTGTCATCGCTATGCATGCCTTTGCTCTTACCATCCCAACACCTCTAAACACCAGCCCGCACATGGTCTGCTCCATAAATCCGAAGGTGTGTTCCACCAAGCAGCGCACCTTGGATTTCTCACGATTCGACTTCTTCTGGTCTTCAGTCAAAGGTTTATTCCTGTATCCTTTTTCGCAAATGATGGGGCTCATGTTCTCCGATAAGATGTCCTGAGCTGTTCCTACATAGCCTGCGTCAAGCCACATTGACTCGCAATTGCCATCGCACTTGCTCGCCAACTTCTTGGCCATTCTCGAATCGTGCACATTTGCGGCCGTTGTCTCATATCTTCGTATCAGTTTGGTCTTTCGACAGATAACGACATGGTCTTTATAGCCGAAGAATGTTTCATTGCGCTTCTGTGTCCAACGTGCGTCTATGTCTTTGTGGCACTTCTTGTGAGGCTTATCGTTCCACAACTCGTTTCCCTTTCCTTCCTTTATCTGATTGTTTTCATCCCTACTATTGCGCTGTCTTGGGGCAAGTACGAAACTCGCGTCCTTGTTCTCCGCTTCGCTATCGAAGATTCACAGAATCTTCTTCATCCTCGCTGACAATAAGGCCGAGAGAGTCCAAGTACTTGTTGAACTGGTCGAACAATTTGTCCCATGTGCCATCCTTTGACAAAATGTCCCTGTATTTCCATACCGTTTTCTCATCGGGCACATCGTCCATGCTCTTGATGTCGAGAAACTCTCTGAAGCTCATTCGATCCAATATCTGATACTCTATCTGTTTGTCTCCAAGACCATACAGCCTTTGAAGGAACATCACTTTCATCATGAATACAGGATCCAGTCCACGTCGGCCAGCATTACTTTTGCGATTTTCCTTGGTGAACACGGATTCAAGTATTGGTCGGAACTGCTCAAAATCCAGCACCTCCTTGAGGGCTGATAGTGGGTTCCCGATTCCAGAAAGTGCTTCAAGGGTGAATTCTTGGTCGAACATGCCTGTTTCAGATGATTTTTTGTATGCCATATCAAGACTCTTCAATTATTTTGCAAAAATACGAAAAATTATCAATATAACAAAATGATTAACAGTTTTTAATTTTATAGAACTCCCCTTATGGAAATAGTTTGTCTCATGCCAAACCTGGATATTCAGTGTCTTGTCAAGATACTTTGTTACTTGTTTTTTTGTAAAAAGTTGTAATATGTCAGAAAAAATATGTATTTTTGCATTCGAATTATGAGGGAGTAATTGGCGGCAGAGGCCGTGAGAGATGTCAACAAGTCACTGGTTTGTAGTAATATGAACTTGGTATCTTTCGCAAGCAATGAGACTCATAGGTGCGTTCGAAACGTGTCTATGGGATTTTTTTATAATAAAATGGATAGAAACTAATAAAAGAAAAAAATATGTCATCGCGTATCATCTTCTTTGTAGCCTTTATGGTTTTCATCGTCTTTATGTTGGCGATGGATTTGGGCGTGTTCCACAAAAAAGACCATGTTATCAAGATCAAGGAGGCCGCTATATGGACGGGTGTGTGGATTACGTTGGCGATGCTTTTTGGTCTGCTGCTGCTTTTCAAGGCGGAGTGGGTACATGGCATCTCCGGTATGGAGGACTTGTTGGCATACGCCAAAGGCTCCGGCTTGGAGGCTCAGATTCAGGCTTCATCCGATTATGCCACGGCGTTGGGCATTTATCGAAAAGAGGTTTTTTCGCAATATTTGGCGGGCTATTTCTTGGAAGAGTCGCTGTCGATAGACAATATTTTTGTGATGATTATGATTTTTGTCAGTTTCGGCATCGACAAGAAGTATTATCATCGCATCCTCTTTTGGGGCATTATGGGCGCCATTGTGTTGCGGTTTTTGTTCATTTTTTTGCTGGGCGCCTTGGTGGAAAAGTTCTCATGGGTGCTGGCTATTTTCGGAGTCATCCTCATCTATAGCGGCATCAAGATGTTCCGCGACAAGGGCGATGAGCAGATTGATACTGCCAACCATCCGGCTGTAAAGTTGGCCAGCCGTTTTTTTCCTGTTACCCGAAATATTGACGGACACAAATTCTTTACCAAGATTGAGGGGAAAAATTATATGACGCCGCTTTTCTTGGTGCTGATGGTAATTGAGTTTTCCGACATTATCTTTGCCGTTGACAGTATTCCTGCCGTTTTTTCGGTTACCACTGACACGTTCATTGTCTATTTTTCCAACATTTTCGCCATTATGGGGCTTCGGTCGCTGTTCTTCCTGTTGAGCAATGTCACGGATATGTTTTGGCTGCTCAGATATGGTTTGGGGTGCTTGCTTTGCTTCATTGGGGTGAAGATGATTGGTCACGAGTTTTTTGGTCTTGAGGTGAGTACGTTGGCGTCGCTGTTGGTAATCCTCGGCATATTGGTGGGCTCTATTTGTTTTTCGCTGCTGTTTCCCAAAAAAGAAAAAGTATCCACTTCTAATTTGTAGTAAATGTCGTTGATTGAAGTTCTCTTATTGGCTTTGGCTTTGAGTGTCGATAGTCTTGTTGTGTCGACTGCCAGTACTTTCAAAAGCAAAATGCCTTATCGCAAAGGGGTGTTGATGGCTTTTGTTTTTGGTGTTTTCCAAGGAGGGCTCCCCCTGTTGGGAGCGCTGCTGGGAGCTGTTTTTCAAGATTTTGTTTCGTCTATAGACCATTGGATTGCTTTTGGGTTACTGCTGTTTGTGGGTGGTAAAATGATTTGGGACGCCTTTCACAGCGAGGAGGATGACAGACCCCTCGATGTTACCAAGTTCGGCACAATGTGCATCCTCGGTGTTGCTACCAGCATTGATGCGTTTGTGGTGGGTATAAGTCTCGGTTTCAGCCTGACGATGTATCAGATAGCCTTTACCGTGTTGGTAATCGGAGTGGTGACTATGTTAGTGTCTTTGGCAGGTGTGTTTTTGGGTAAACGCAATCTGCATGTTCCCGACAAGGTCGCTTCATCCATTGCAGGAATAGTTTTGATAGGTTTAGGAACCTATACTTTGTTGGAGCACATGCTTTTTTAGAAGTCGAAACCTATGGTCAGGTGACAACCCCAGCGTGTGGGACGGTTGTGAGCAGACCAATGGACATTGAAAGTGACAGGACCGATAAGCGATTTGTGTCCATACTGTAGGGCAAAGGTGTAGTCTGTTGGTTTCCCGTCGCCGAATCCGAAACGATAGGTCTCGTCGCCTTGGGGCTGGTCAAATATCTTGTAGCAGGCGGCGGTGAAAGTCAGGTAGTCTTTGCGGCCAAGTTGATAACGAAAATCAAGATTGAAGACTCCAATATTGTTGCATGTCAGCAATTCGTGAGGACAATTGAAACCGATATACGAGAGGTGGTTGGCTCCGTATTCGCCCATCATTACACCGCCCACATAGCTTTCGTGAATAGAGTGGACCTCTATTAATGAGCCATTGAAATTGCTGAAATCGAATGTGCTTATCATCAAACCTTGTACAGAGGGAATGATGGCAAAATGCTTGGTGACGGGTATGACGCCTTTTGCATTTATGTGTAGTTGCTGGTATTGGTCTTGTTCGCCGTTTTCGTCTTGGCTTCCGAAAACACAGTCGTAACGGGCACCCACAAGAAACCCTTTCGTTGGAAAATAGCCGTCATCGGTGTTGTCGTATGTGCCTTCTACGAAGGCTTCGAGGATGTGATTGGCCCATTTGTTTTTATAAGAATACTCCATACCCATGACTTTTTCGGCATCATCCGAGATGTAGTCGAAGAAGCTCGAAATGTTTTGGTTCGGAAATAATCTATTCGACAAAACGGTTGTTTGCTCAAAGGGGAGCACTTCGTAGTGCAAACCAGCTTTAATAGTCCCATTCGACAGCCAGCGGTTGTCTCCGACGTAGAGCTCGACGCTGTTCTGCCAGAATTTTGTGTCGCAGGTATAGTCGGTTAAGGTGTCGAAATGTGCCGAATAAATGGCCGTTTTCAGATGGAGGGTCTTAATGTCGATGCCGAAGGCAATTCCTTTTTTCGTAATGTAGTATAAGTCTACATCCCCTTTGAGGTTGTTGCCGACAACGGCAGTGAAATCGGATTTGAAGCCTGTGGGCTTTCTACGGTTGAGATTTAATGAAAGAGCCAGCGAGGCGATACTTTTCGAGTCGATGCGGAGTCCCATTCCGAATTGATGTATAGGACCACGTTTGCCGTGTATCACGAGCTCGAAAGGCTCCTTGTTTCCTGCTAAACTATAGGTCAGTTGGTCAAAAAGACCGCTTCCGTAAAAGTGGGCCAATTCTCTCTCAATCTCTTCACGACCGAAGGGTTCTTTGAGGCTTATATTGCTGTTTCTTTGCAGAAAGTCGGCCAAAGAGGTGTCGATGCCTTCGAATGTGATTTTGTTGATGACAATTTTTTTGTTGTTCAAGTTGACGGCTGGTTTTTTCTTCGTTTTGGTGGGAACGGCCTTGTTGGCTGTGGCCTGGGCTATTTTTGCCAGACCTTCGATTTGCGAACGTGCGGCATCACGACCGCGTTGCAAGATGTCGGAAATGCTTTTGCTGTTGAAACTGAGCAGGTTCATTCCTGTCATATCGGGGTGGATATAGACATCTGCCAGAGGAATATTGTTGTCAAAGGCCTCTTTACTGGTGAGGGCGATGATTTGCAGCAGCAGGGTGGCCATACCGTTTATCTCCTTGTATGTGCGTGGTTGGCTGAGGTCTACACCTATCACATAATCCGCACCCATGGCACGGGCCATATCGGTGGGGAAATTGTTGCGGATGCCTCCGTCCACGAGCACCATGCCTTCGGAACGGATGGGGGTGAAATACATCGGTATCGACATGGTCGAACGCATGGCTTCAGTGATCCGACCGCTGGTCCAGTATTTGGCTTTCATGGTGACCAAGTCGGCGGACACGCAGCAGTAGGGTATGGGCAAATCGGCAAAGTCCATGGAGTCTTGGTAGCCTGCGGAGAGACTGTTGATGATGTTGTAAACGTTATAGCCGTACAGATAGCCGTCTGGCAAATTGGCCATAAGACCCTGTTTTAAACTCTCTTCTCCCAGATCAGCGGAGGAATAAGGGCTCTCGGTTTCAGTAATGACGCGGGCGTTGTATTCGTCGAGTTGTCGTTTCTGCCATTCTTCGTCTTCGTAAAAGAAAGGGGAACGGATGGCAAAGGTCTCATTGTATTTCCTGCGTTGGTAGGAGAGGGAACTGGAGGGCACATTGTCGCTCATCATTACATTCCAATTGGTTGAAACCAAAATGCTGTCAATGGTTTTGGCGGGGTAGCCCATGGCATACAATCCACCCATCAGGCCGCCCATGCTGGTGCCAAGCACCATGTCTACGGGTATCCCCAACTCTTCAATATATTCCAATGCACCTATATGTGCCGCTCCTTTGGCTCCGCCACCTGCGAGCACTATCGCCACCGTGGGTCGGTACTGCCGTATGGAGTCCATCTTGTGCCGCATCTTGGCAATGGCCACAGCATCAGCCTCTGGGTCTATGCTGGATGTCGCTAATGAGTTTTGAGCGGTTGCTGAAAATGCGACGCTGGCAATCAACAGGAATAAAAGATGTTTTTTCATAAATAGGGTATATCTATTTTTGTTTCAACATGTCAGGATTGTCTATAAGCCCTCGTCCAACCATGATTGCGGACAGCCGATGGAATTGCGTAGAGATTGCGTTGATGTCGTCTCGTGAGCGAATATCGCCATTATAAGCCATGGGCTTGAGACAAAGGCTTTGAAAACGGGCAAAGGCCTCTATGTCGCAGTCTCCTGTATATTGCTGTGTGCCCAAACGAGGATGCAATGTTACCAATGTCAGGGGCATTTCGTTGATTATGGGTAGCAATGCCATGCTCTCCTCCGCATCATGTAGCCCTAACCGCATTTTGATGGAGAAGGTGATCTCAGGACGGGCCTTCATTTCTTCCGCAATGGCGGCCACTCTGTCGGGGTGTGGGAGCACACCGCAGCCATAGCCCGCATGGGTTTGCAATGGGAACGGGCACCCCATATTCAGGTCTATACGCAGCCATCCCAACTTCTGCACAGCGTCGCACACGCGGGCAAAATCTTCTCTGTCGCGTGCTATCACTTGTGGCACAATAGGCACCCCTTTGTTCCTCTCGGGGAGAAGGTCTCTGCGGTCTTTGTCGCGCAGCCGCCCTTTCTCCAGCCTGACGAAGGGGGTGTAATACTCTTTCACACCGCCGTAATTCTTCCAATGCCAAAGTCTGTACTTGGCATCGGTGTAGCCTTGCATGGGTGCGAAGAGTATGTCCATGATGTTGTTAATTATTGAATTTTATTATTACAGGATAGTGGTCGGAGATATAGGGTACGCCGTAGTCGCCGTTCAGGGTGCGGAACTCTTTCACGTCAACGTTGCGGACAAAGAAGTGGTCTATCTGCGAAGGTTTGCCTTTGCCGTAGGCGTTGTAGGTGATGCAGGTGTCCGTGAGGTTCAACAAGTCACGGGCTTCTGTGAGGCCGTTGTGGTAGAGGTTGCTGAAAATAGTGTCCTCCAACCCCGAGTTCATATCGCCGCCAATGATGACGGGCATATCCTTGCCGTATTCGTCGGCCCAGAGGGCGAGCAGCCGTGTCGATGAGGCTCGGGCCACTTGCCCCACATGGTCGAGGTGGGTGTTGATATACACCAGTTCCTTCCCCGTATTAAGGTCGCGGAAACGGGCTATCGTGGCGGTACGGCGACAGGCTGCATCCCAGCCGAAACTCACACTGTCGGGGGTGCTGCTGAGCCAGCGGGTGTGCCAGTCCATTAGATCCAGACGCTCTTTGCGGTAGTAGATGCACATATTCTCACCTTTCGTGATGCCGTCGTCTCGACCCACACCTATGCGTCCGTATTCTTTCGCCAAAGCACTGTCCAGGTAGGCTAACTGATCGGGCAGCATTTCTTGCATTCCTAAGGCGTCGGGCTTCTCTTTGCGTATCATCTTCACCACGGCTTCGCGGCGATGTGCCCAATCATTGTCGCCGTCCTGTTCCCAGGCACTGCTGTTGCGGATATTGAACGACATGAAAGTCAGTTCGTCAGAGGATTTCTCGGCGAAAGAGGCCAGCAGCAAAGCGGCACATGCAATCAATATTATCTTCTTCATCATTTCAAATCCTCAATAGCCTTGCGTGTCCAGTTCTGGAAAAACTCCAGCACCTTCTTTTCATCATAACTCTTGTCTTTCTCCAAATAGGCACTGTTTTGGATGTGCATCACCCGCCCTTCCGTGTCCAGAATCACAATCGCGGGATAACCGAAGCGGCCAGGGTTGCTCAAGCGCAGCATGGCCTCGGGGTTGCGGTGATCTTTCGAGTAGTTGACGTGGATGTAGACAAAGTTTTCCTTTACCACGGCGGCAATCTCGTCATGTTCGTTGATGAAATTGGCAAAGCGTATGCACCAGGGGCACCAGTTTCCACCCACTTGGCACACCACAAAGCGGCCTGTCTCGCGGGCTTCTTCCAGCGCTTGGTCAATCTGCTCCATAGGGTCGATTTCTTCATTGTAGAGTTTCTGTCCCTCTTTCTGTGCCATCATGGGCATCGAGAAAAGCACAGCCAGCAAAATAAAAGCAATCTTTTTCATATTATCAATTTTTATTATTCTCTTTTGTTTCTGGTTAAAAAAGTATTCCGGCCTCTTTGGCGGCTCGTTCCAAGGGTTCCTGCTGGCTGGGGTGGGCGATGCTGATGAGCAGGCGGGCACGTTCCTGTATGGACTTGCCGTAGAGGTTCACCGCCCCTTGCTCGGTCACAACCCAGCGGGTCAGCGTTCGGGGTGTCACCACTCCCGCCCCAGGGGTCAGTGTGGGTACAATCTTGCTTACCCCTTTGCCCGTCATCGACGACATGGCTATGATGGGCAGGCCCCCTTCACTGTAGGTGGCCCCGATCATAAAGTCCAGCTGCCCCCCGCTGCCCGAGAATATCTTGGTGCCGATGGAGTCGGCGCACACCTGCCCGCTGAGGTCAATCTCTATGGCCGAGTTCAGTGCTACCACTTTGGGGTTCTGCGCTATTACGAAGGGCGAATTGGTGTACCACACATCGTCCATCCGCACCGCATCGTTGTGGTCTACAAAGTCGTACAGCTTCCGTCCCCCTTTCAGAAACATGGCTACCAGCTTGCCAGGGTCGGTCTTTTTGCAACGACCGTTGATGACCCCCTTCTCCACAAGGGGTATCACATCGTCGGTGAACATCTCCGAGTGCACCCCGAGGTCCTTGTGGTCGCCCAGCTGGGCAAGTACGGCGGTGGGTATGTTGCCTATGCCTATCTGCATCGTGGCTCCGTCGGGGATGAGCTCGGCGGCATGGCGGCCTATGGCGATGTCGGTCTCCGAAAGGGGCAGGGGGGCCGCTTCGCGCAGGGGCACATCGTGGCGCACAAACAGTGCGGGTACCTCTCGCCCATCGGGGGCTATAATGTTCTCGCCGTGGGTCTTAATCACCGCGTCGCCGTAGGTAAAAGGCATGTATCGGTTTACCTGCACTATGGCCAGGCGGGCCCTTTCGATGGCCGCGGGCATATAGTCAACCGAGGTGCCCAGCGACACGCGGCCCTCGGCGTCGGGTTCGCTCACCGTGAGCATCACCACGTCGCACGGGCACGCCCCGCTGCGTACAATGCGGGCGCTCTCGCTCAGCGAACACGGGATATGCCCCGCCAAACCGCTCTGCGTGGCCTTGCGCACGTTGCCACCCACGAAGAACGACTCCAGGTGGAACACCTCGCTGTACTGCGGCAGCACATAGTCGGCATACCCCTCGGTGTAGAGGTGGCTGATGTTGACGTGGTGCAGCTCGCCTCGGTCGGCACGCCTCACCAGCGCCTCAATCAATACTTCCGGAGCCCCAGCCACACAGGGCCAGTGCAGGTATTCGCCGTCATTTATATGTCTTACAGCCTCTTCGGCAGAACAATATCGCATATCTTTTAGGTTGTTTAAAGTTATTAAAAGTGCAAAAGTACATAAAATATTTGATACCACACATTTTTTGAACAAATTATTTTCGAACAATATTTTTTCTTTTTCCCGGCCTTTCCCAAAATCTGCCCTTTCAATTGAAGCCTCGAGGCCTCCTCAGTTCTTGTATGAGCCTTTGTTGAAGGGCCATTATGCTTCCGAAATGCTTCCAATATGCTTGCGACATCCTTGCGATATGCTTCCGATATTATATATCGCATTCATGTCGGAAGCATATCGGAAGCATATCGGAAGCATGTCGCAAGCAGAGCAAAGTTTTTTAGGCCTTGTTTTGGGAGGCTCGGGGGATTTGGAGAAACTTTTTCCTTGAGTCGGCAAGAGTTTGTGCCTCAGCAAAAAGAAAAAAAAATTTGGTGCGAAGGGCATTCTTTCGTATCTTTGCAAAATGTTTAACCGCTTGAGGCGGGTAGGATTTACAATTTATGAGTTGTCGAAAGCACTAAAAATTAAAGTTGTATGAAGAAAAAGTTTTTTGTAGCACGAATGAAGATGGCGGATTTGATAGCCGCCAATCCAATGTTGATTTTGGTGATGCCGCGTTTGGGCATACCGTTGGGCTTCGGCGAGAAGAGTGTGCAGGAGGTGTGCGACCAACGGGGAATTTCGGTTGATTTTGTGCTTCTTATGTGCAATGTCTATACCTTTGACGATTTCGAGCCCGATGCGGCCCTTATTGCCGACACCGATATGCGGCTGCTGGTACCTTATCTGCAAAAGTCGCACCAGTACTACCTTGAGGAGCGGCTGCCCCATATCCGCCGTCATTTGGTGGGCGTGGCCGATCGTGCGGGCGAGCGCTACGGCAGGGTGCTCAGCACTTTTTTTGCCGACTACAGGCGCGAGGTGAGCGACCATTTCGAGTGCGAGGAACGCGAGGTTTTCCCTTATATGCAGTCCCTCCTCGCAGGAGGGGCGGAGAGGCGCAGGGTGTCCGACCTTTTCACCAGCAAGCACTCCGATTTGGTGGACAGATTGTCGGATTTGACCCAAATCGTCTATAAGTATATCCCTGGCGACTGCATGATTGAGGAACTCAACGAACTGGTTTTCGCCATTATACAGTTGTCCGAAGATTTGAAGAAACATGCTCTGATTGAGGAGAAAATCCTGCTGCCCTATCTGTCGCAATTGGAAAGGAGGCCGATGTGAGACCGCTGACGAATATACTCATCGTGGAGCCTTCGGACATTGTGCGCGAGGGTCTTGCCTCCATTCTTCAGGAGGAGGATTTCGCCCTCTTGGCACCTTTGCGCGATGCGCAGGATTTGGTGCGCAGGGTGCCTGTGCTCCAACCCGATGTGCTGCTTTTGAATCCCACGCTGCTGCCCACTCCGTCGCAGCCCACGTTGGCGGCCCTGCAGCAGGCGAGGCCCAATATGGCTGTTGTGGCACTGGTGTATCAGTATGTCGACCCGAGGCTGCTGCAGGCTTTCAAGGGGGTGCTGGATATTCGCGAGCCCCGCAACAAAGTGGCACAGCTGCTGCGCGATTGTTGCCAGAACGAGGCCGAGGCGGGGGAGGACAACTATGAAATTTCAGACCGAGAAAGGGAGGTGCTGCTGCTTGTGGCACAGGGGTTTAGTAGCAAAGAGATTGCCGACAAACTTAATATCTCCGTCCATACGGTCAACACCCACCGCAAGAATATCACCCACAAGACGGGCATCAAGTCAGTGGCGGGTTTGGCGGTGTATGCCATGATTCACGGCGGCGAGGTGTGAGGCTACATGCGGATGCCCCCGATTTGCTCTTTTACGATGCGTACGTAGTCGGCATAGGCAAACCATAGGCCTGTCTCGGGGTCTTGCTGGCGTTCGGTGATGTGCACCTGGCGGAAGATCGAGGGGTCGATGACGGGGAAATAGACATCAGCGTCAAAGTCTTTGTAAACCCAAGTGACATAAAGATTTGTGACCAAGGGCAGAAACTCTTGGTAAATGGCTGCGCCCCCGATGACGAAAGCCTCTTCTTCGTCGGCTATCATCTTCACTACTTCGGGCATACTGTGGGCGATGGAGAGGGTCCCAGAGGCCGTGGCGGGTACTTCGTAGTGGAAGGCTGGGTCGTGAGTGAGGACGATGTTGTGGCGTTTTGGGAGGGGTCTCTTGGGCAGCGAGTCGAAGGTGCGGCGCCCCATGACTACGGTGTGGCCGCTGGTGAGGGACTTGAAGCGCTTGAGGTCATCGCTGATGTGCCACAAGAGGTTGTTGTCCTTGCCTATGGCCATGTTCTGCGCGCAGGCCACGATGAGGGAGAGGTTGGGGAGCGGAGTGTTGTTCATAATTAATAATTGATGATTGACAATTGATAATTAATGTTTTGTATGGAATATGCGCATAGACCTTTCAAAGATACCGTTCATGTAGGCTATGGCGAGGCCGTAGTTGCTTACGGGGATTCCTGCATCGATGGCAGGGGCGAGGCGCGAGGCCAACTGTTTGGCTGTCACAACACAGCCTCCGCACTGGATGACGAGGGCATAGTCGGTGATGGGGCGGGAGAGGGCCGAGAAGCCCGCCACGGCCTCGCACTGCAGTTGTTTGCCCGTGTAGCGCTCCAACAATTTAGGAATCTTCACTCGCCCGATGTCCTCGCAGGTGACGTTGTGGGTGCAGCTTTCGAGCATCAGCACGTGGTCGCCGTCTTGAAGTTTATCAATGGCAGGGGTGCCTTGGATATAGTTTTCAAAAAGTCCTTTGGCGCGGGCCAACACCACGCTGAAACTGGTGAGGAAGACCTCGTCGGGCACCTGTTTTGACACCATTCCATACACCTGACTGTCGGTAATGACAAGACGTGGAGGTTGCTTGAGGTCTTGCAAGGTGTTGGCAAGTTCGGTTTCGCGGCACACCACGGCGCGGGCATTGTTGTCAAGGATGTCGCGGAGCACCTGCACCTGGGGCAGTATCATCCTCCCCTCAGGAGCGGAGGAATCGATGGGGGTGACCATCACCACGGTGTCGTTAGGGGCAATCACGTCGCCCAAGAGGCTGCGATGGACGTAGGCCGTTTCGGGCAAGGCCTCGCGGATGCGGAGGGTGAGGGGACCGCGCAGGGCGGGGGTTTTGATAGTGAGGACGAAAACACGGGTGTCGAAGTCCTCCTCCAATCGGTCGAGCAATGCTTGGTCGGGGGCCATGCGGTCGGCCTGGGAGTAGATGAGGATGAAGGGGATGTTACGGTTGCGGCAGTTTTCCACAAGCATCACCTCTTCGGCTTCAAAGCGGTTGTCGGTGAAGAGAATGAGCGCCAAATCGGATTGCGAGAGCATCTCAAGGCTCTTCTCGATGCGTTTGCGCCCCACGATGCCTTCGTCGTCGATGCCCGCGGTGTCGACCCACACCACAGGCCCCACACCGCCTATCTCCATGGTCTTTTTGACGGGGTCGGTAGTGGTGCCTGCAAGATTGGACACGATGGCTATGTCTTGCCCCGTGAGGTAGTTGACAAGGGAACTCTTGCCGTAGTTGCGGCGTCCGAAGATGCCAATATGAGGTTTCAGTTCGTTGCCTTTCATAGTTTATTAGATTGACGGATTTTCAGATCGGAACATTTGATCATCTGAACATCTTAATAACGTTTTTTGTAAAAAAATATTGCAGATGTGAAAAAAATATGTACTTTTGCATTTTGAAATGAACAAGATGTTACATATAAGACCCGCCCGCGAGGAGGACTTGCCCACGATACTGAAACTTGTGGCACATTCCCGCAGTTTGATGCGGGCCAATGGAAATAAAATCCAATGGACCAACGGATACCCTGGCGAAGTGGACATCCGAGAGGATATCGACAAGGGCATCGGGTATGTGATAGAGGAAGAAGGAACTGTGGTAGGGAGTTTTGCCCTGCTGACGACACCCGAGCCCACCTACGCCTATATCGAAGGCAAATGGTTGGACGACAGCACCCCCTACGGGACGGTGCACAGGCTGACCAAGGCCGAGGGATGCAAGGGAATCGCGGAGGCTGCTTTTGATTGGTGCGAGGCGAGGGAAACCACTTTGAGGGCCGATACCCATGCCGATAATGCCGTTATGCTGCACATCCTTCAAAAACGAGGCTACACACGTTGCGGGGTGGTGTATATGGCCGATGGGTCGCCCCGCGAGGCGTACCAAAAGATGCTTTATCCGATGGTTACGCCCGCGTTGAAAGCCTATGTAGAACAGGAGATTCTGCCCCGTTATGAACATTTTGATGCGGCACACAAGCCCGAGCATGTGCAAACGGTTATGGCACAGAGCATGGAGTTGGCACAGCATTTTGCCGAGTTGAACTCCGATATGGTCTATACCATTGCTGCATATCACGATACGGGCATTGTGGAAGGTCGTGAACGTCACCACATTGTTTCGGGACGCATCATCCGCGAGGATGCCCGTCTGAAGGATTGGTTCGCTCTCGATCAAATCGAAACGATGGCCCAAGCTGCCGAAGATCACAGGGCTTCGTCCGACCACGACCCTCGCAGTTTGTACGGAATGATTGTTGCCGAAGCCGATAGGGACATCCTCCCCGAGAAAATTGTGCTGAGGACGGTGCGGTATGGCCTGTCGCATTTTCCCGAACTGGACAAAGAGGGACATTGGCAACGCACTTTGCAGCACTTAGATGAGAAATATGCCCCCAACGGCTATTTGAAACTCTACATACCGTTCTCGCGCAATGCCGAAGAGATGAAAAAACTTTGGGCATTGATTGCTGACAAGGAACGCTTGAGGGAACTATTTGAAAAGATTTATTCTATGAACAAAAACAATTGAACACAATGAATACTACATTGATTATTATTGCAATAGCTTTGGCCGTTATAGGTATCCTCGGGGCTGTTATTCCAGGGTTGCCAGGACCTCCTGTGAGTTGGGTGGGGTTGCTGCTGCTCAATTATACTACTGCCGCAGATTTCACCCCGCTGTTCTTGATTATTACCGCTTTGGTGGCTCTGATTATCACGGTGTTGGACTATGTGGTGCCCTCTGTCAGCACCAAGAAACACGGAGGCAGCAAGGCAGGCATCTGGGGCTGCAACATAGGGCTGGTAATCTCCATCATAGGTCTTCCCTTTGGCCCGCAAGGACTGTTAGGTGTGATATTTTGGCCTTTTGTGGGTGCCCTCGTAGGCGAACTCCTCAACGGCAAAGAAAGCAAAGTGGCCCTTCGGGCCGCGTGGGGTGCCTTCATTGGTTTCCTCACGGGGACAGGGTTGAAACTGATCTACGGCCTCGTGATAGGCTTCGTGATTGTGTACAATGTAATTGTTTGATGGGGGTTCTATAAATTGATTTCTTGGAATTTCGATCACATCGCCCACACCAAGAGGCCTCCACAGATAATGATGCCTGAAACAAGCAAATCTATCAGGCAGAAACCCATAATGTCTTTCGCATCGAGTTTGGCTATTGCCAAAGCAGGAATGGCCCAGAATGGCTGGATGAGGTTGGTCCAAGCATCGCCCCAAGCGATAGCCGTACCTGTGAGGCCAGGGTCTACACCCAAATTGGCACCTGCGGCAAACATGATGGGTGCCTGGATGGCCCAATGTCCTCCGCCCGAAGGGACAAACATGTTGAGCAAAGCGGCACAAAGGAATGTAAGCAAGGGGTAGGTTGTAGGTGTGGAGATGCTGATACAGGCGTTGCTGATGACCGTGCCGAAACAGATACCGCTGGCCCCCACGCCAGTAATGATGCCCATAATGCCCGCATAGAAGGGGAATTGCAGGATGATGCCTGCAGCTCCTGTGGCGGCTTTGGTGAAGGCTCGGACGTATGCCAACGGGGTGCCGTGAAGCAAAACGCCCAAAAAGAGGAACAACATGATTACGCTGCCCAAATCAAAAGAGCCGTCACGGAACCCCAAGTGCACCACCAAATAGGTAAAGCCCATCAACGCCACAATCCACGAAAGCACCCTCGACTGCTCCATGCGTTGTGCCGGAGTCGGCTTTTCTGAAGTTTGGATTTTTGCTGCCGATGTTTCTTCTTCGGCCAACAAAGCAGGGTCAACCGAGACGATGTCCTTCTTGGGGTGCATCAGCGAATTGGTGACAACAATGGCTACGATGACCAGCGCCACGATGACCAGGTTGTGCGGGTCAAGAATTGTCTGCGAAATGGGCACAGGGGCTGTGAGCACCCCGTTGGTGGCCTTAGTGAGCGACTCGCCAGGGGTGGCCATGGTCAGGGGTATGGAACCCGAGAGTCCCGCATGCCACACCACAAAGCCGCTATAGGCCGAGGCGATAAGCAGGCGATAATCTATGCCCCTCATTTTTTTTGCAATCTCCTTGGCAAAGATAACCCCCACAATGAGGCCGAAACCCCAGTTCAGCCAACAAGCCAGGGCCGAGACACCCGTCACCAAGGCTATGGCCGCAGCAGGGGTCTTGGGTATGCTTGCCAGGGCACTGATGCCCCGTTTCACCACAGGCGCGGCAGCCAATGTGGATCCGCACACCAGTACCAGGGCCATCTGCATGGCAAAAGCCAACAGGTTCCACACACCTCCGCCCCAGTTTTCGACCACCTCGATAGGGGTCTGATGACAAATAGGCATAGCCAAACATGCCGCCACAAGGGTGAGTATGATGGCAAAAATAAAAGGTTCGGGCAGCCATCGTTGCACCAGTTTTACACAGAATTTTATCATTGCTTTTTATGTATTTTTCTGTAACTAGTGATTAGTGACTTGTGATTAGGCGGCTACCGCCATCCCAGTCACCAACCACTAATCACCAGTCACTTACATCCCCAATAGCTTCATAATTTTGGCAGGGATATCCACATTCTGCTGAATGCCCGTGAACATCTCGGCCCCAGGGCCGTAAGCAAACACCGGCACCATAACGCCGCTATGTCTGCCCGTGGAAAAGTTCATCTTGCTGGTACCCTTGGCAATATCGCCACTCAGGAGCGAGAGACCACCTGTCTCATGGTCGGCCGTAACCACAACAAGCGTGTTGCCGTCCTTCTTGGCGAAATCGAGCAGCGAGCGGAGCACCGACTCAAAATCGGCCATCTCGGCGGCAAGATAGTTGCTGTCGTTATTGTGACAGGCCCAGTCAATCTGCGACCCCTCTACCATCATCACAAAACCCTCCTTGCCCTTGCTGAGCACCTCCAAAGCCTTGTTCACCCCCAAGCCGAGCATATTGCCACGTTCGGGGGCCGTTTGGGGATTGCCTTCCGAAAGCAGGGCGCAAACCTTCTCGCCCTGCAAAAAGGAAAGCATCGAGGCATCATAGCATATCTCATAACCACGCTTGATCAAAGTGTCGAGCGGAGCCTTGCCGTCCTTGCGGTTCTCGGGAAGGAAATGCTTTTTGTCGCCCCCGATCATCACATCGAAGGGACACTGCGACATCTGCAAACTGATGGTGTCAAAATGTGTGCGATAAGGCACATGTGCGTAAGTAGCCGCAGGTGTGGCGTCGAGCACACTGCTGGTCACCACAAACCCCGCCTTCTTGCCCAATTTTTCCTTGGCCAAGACCAGGAACGAAGGATAAAACTCGCCGTTGGGGCCGTAGTCGATATGGTAATTCTCCACCTTGTGACCCGTCATCAGCGCCGTGCCGCCTGCCCCCGAGTCGGTAGTGTATTTGTTGTACGAAAAGGTGCGGGAGAAACCCGTGACGGGGAATTGCAGAAAGACACTGTTGTCGCCTCCCTGAGCCACAATGGAGGAATAGACCTGTGCCACACCCATACCGTCACCCACAACCAGAATCACATTCTTGGGACGGGAACCATTTTCGCCCTGCTGCGCACAAGCCAGCAGCGGCAGAAACATCATTATAAGTAGATATATTTTACGCATAATACAAAATAATTGTTCAAAAACCGAATTTGCAAAGATACGACATTTTTTTCAATCGCAATAAGAATTTATCAATATTCTTTTGTCCTCGATTACTATTCCTCATATATGCTTCGGTTATCCCGTCGTTTTCCTATGCTATAATGCTAAATATGGAATAACAAACAAAGCCCTCCCGACCGCAGAGTGGAGCAACTAACGGTAGGGAGCAGCTCGAATTTACACATTTTAAACCTTTGTTTTTCGCTTATTCCATTACAAACGGCTCGATCTTTTTCGCCCAAGGTTCGTAGTCTTTGATATGGACTCCATCTTTGGTCACAGATTGAGGCAGTTTGCCATTCTTCTCGTATTCGGAATAGAGATCGATGTATGTCATCCTTCGGGTATGCGCTATATTTTTTATTCTTTCGTTGGCCTCCATAATCTTTTCATTCGTCGGGGTTGAAGGGTTCATGTCCTGATTCATGGGGAGGACGCTTTGAAGATAGATTTGTGCCGCTGGTATCGAATCATGTATCAAATCCAATAATAAGTTGTATCTTTCTTCATATTCATCAATACTGATATGGAACAAATCATTCGTTCCAGCCATGATAAAAATCTTGTGAGGATGAGCGGCTTGGAGCATAGGCACTCTTCTTATCATTCCTCTGATGTTGTCTCCACCATACCCAAGGTTTATTATCTTCTTTTCAGGAAAGAATTTTTGGAAGTCGCTTCCACAGGTAATGGAATTACCAAAAAAAGCGACATCGAAATCAATTTGCATTTTTTTGACGGTATTCTCCCAACCTTTTCTTGCCCAATAGTCGGGTAAAGACTGGTCGTTTAGAATAACCATGTTTCTTCTTTCCAAGGCCGATCCGAATACATGGCCTCTTCGTTCAGAAACTACAACTGTTCCAATTAACAGCAAATTAATCAGAACCAACGCACATATTACAATCTTAGATGTGCCGATTTGACATTTAAATACTCTCATTTTTGGCGTTTTTACGAGTGTTAAACAATAATGTTTGGACATAGAAAAACGTGGACTGCTATCTCCATGTCACTCGTAGGTATCGCCAAACACCTTATATACACGCACGGAAAAGAAGCCCACGTATGGGGCTGCTCCGTGCCTCGTGTATATACTCCACTGTATGAGTTTGGCGATTTCAACAAGTGTTGAGGCACTTACAGGTTTCAATATGTCCGCAATTGTCCTATACGACAAATTGCAATGCAAAAGTACAAAAAAAATTTTATATCTTTGACTTTTTTATCATATATAACTGAAAACAATTTGTTTTGCAAACGATTAAACCAGCTAATCGTATATTTGGCAAGTCTTCAATGTTGAGAAAAATAAAGTCATGAGGAATACGAGAGACAAACTTTCCTTTTTTGTCTGTCATCACATCACTTTTAGATTTGCCTCATGTGGCTAGTATCCATGACAACGTGGGAGCATGATTGTGATTGGGTCCTATGACTGATACCTGAGGCATAAGCACTATATCATAAAAAAGGAAATTGCTATTACGAATCAACTCTCATTATCCGTCCTCTATTCTTTTATCGTTATGGTATCCTAGGATACCATAACGTTGGGAGAATCATGGGAGGAGCTTATACTTTTCCTCGTTCTTTCGACGGAAGTCGTGAGGGCCACTCGCCACTATACCCCTCGTTGCTGCACAATAAGGTCGGAGTGGAATGATTGAATCAAACTACTTTTTCGTGGGTATCAGCGGGAGGATTTTTTCCTCGAAGATGTCTCTCCGAATGAGGCGGTAGTGGAAATGGGTGCGCCAATTGAATTCAGGGCTGTGGTGCATCACATAGCCGCCTCGGGCAAGCAATTCGGCTATACGGGTGCTGTCTTGGGCGAAGTTTTGAGGGCGTATCTCGGGCGGAGCTTGACGCAAAGACTCCATGCGTTGCTCCCATATCCGCTTCCACTCGGGTTGTGATACGGGCTTTAAGACTTCGGTACTCTCCACCAAGGCTTCTACAAAAAGGTCGAGGGGTATCACCCCGTTTCGAATCAGGGCGAGGTTC
>JAZUFY010000083.1:0-3739 GCA_045640925.1 Bacteroidales bacterium | reverse complement strand
CCCACCTTAAGTAATAATAGATTTTCACCCGCCTTATTTGTCAGCCAAAAAAGGAATCTCCACTTTTTCTGCGGAGATTCCTTTCTATCGCATGGCATTACAGCCAGATTGGAATCATTCGAATGAAGCAATTGCTTTCTTGATGATTTCCATGGCCTCACGCAGCTGCTCTTCGGTGATGACCAGCGGAGGAGCGAAACGGATGATGTGCTGGTGGGTGGGCTTGGCCAAGACACCCATGTCGCGCATCTTCAAGCACACATCCCAGGCCTCTTTGCCGTTGTGGGGCTTGATGATGATGGCGTTCAGCAAACCTTTACCGCGCACCTTCTCAATCATCGGGCTCTTGAAGTTGCTCATCTCCTCGCGGAAGATCTTACCGAGGCGGTCGGCGTTCTCCATGAGTTTTTCGTCCTTGATGACCTGCAGGGCTGCGATGGACACTTTGGCAGCGATGGGGTTGCCACCGAAAGTGGAACCGTGCTCGCCAGGTTTGATGTTGAGCATGATCTCGTCGTCGGCCAAAACGGCAGACACGGGCACCACGCCGCCACCGAGGGCTTTACCCAGGATGAGGATGTCGGGACGGACACCTTCGTGGTCGCAGGCAAGCATCTTACCGGTACGGGCGATACCGCATTGCACCTCGTCGGCCATGAACAGGACGTTGTATTTGTGGCAGATGTCATAGCATTTCTTCAGATAGCCTTCGTCGGGGACATACACGCCGGCTTCGCCCTGGATGGGCTCCAGCAGGAAACCTGCAATCTTGTCGCCGTGCTCTTTCAATACGTTTTCAAGAGCCGAGGGGTCGTTGTAGGGGATACGGATGAAACCAGGAGTCATGGGGCCGTAGTTGGCATAACTCTCGGGGTCGTTGCTCATAGTGATAATGGTGATGGTGCGTCCGTGGAAGTTGCCTTCGCAGCAAACAATCATGACTTCGTCATTCTTGATGCCTTTTTTCACAACACCCCAACGACGGGCCAGTTTCAAAGCCGTCTCGTCGGCTTCGGCGCCGCTGTTCATGGGCAGCACTTTCTCGTAACCGAAATATTCGGTGACGTATTTTTCCCATTCGCCGAGGCAGTTGTTATAAAAAGCGCGGCTGCTGAGGGTCAGCTCGTGGGCCTGGTCGCATAGGGCCTTGACAATCTTCGGGTGGCAGTGGCCCTGGTTGACGGCTGAATAGGCCGACAGGAAGTCGAAATAGCGTTTGCCTTCGCAATCCCATACGAAAGCACCTTCGCCTTTGGCGAGGACAACGGGTAGCGGATGATAGTTATGGGCGCCGTATTTGGCTTCCATTTCCATGAATTCTTCAGATTTTGTCATAATGCTGATTTTTTATTAATTAATTGATTTGTTGTTTCGTTAAACTGCACTTTTGGATATTCACAATTGTTTATTCAAAAGATTTGCAAATTTACACATATTATTTCAAATAAAAAAATTATTTTTGCACTTTGAAAGAAAAAGATTGTCGCTATGGTCGAGAAATTATTGGAAATAGAGGGGTTATGTGTTGATTTCCTGCACGAAAACGGCTACACCCCTGCCGTGAAGAATGTCTCTTACGAGGTGTTTCGTGGCCGCACACTCGGCATCGTGGGCGAGTCGGGAAGCGGAAAATCGGTCAGCACGATGAGCATCATGAGGCTCCTTCCCATGCCTCCTGCCCGTATTTCGGCGGGTGCCATCCGCTTTTGGCCCAAAAATTCGCAGGATCCTGTCAACCTCCTCTCCCTCTCTGAAGATGAGGTTCGGCACTATCGCGGCAGCCGCATCTCGATGATTTTCCAAGAACCCATGACCAGCCTCAACCCTGTGCAGAAATGTGGCGCCCAAGTGGTCGAAATGCTTTTGCAGCATGAGAAGGTCTCGCCCCAAGAGGCCCGCAGCAGGACTTTGGAACTCTTCAACGAGGTGATGCTGCCCCGTCCCGAAAAGATCTTTGACAGTTATCCCCACGAAATCAGCGGCGGGCAGAAGCAGCGGGTGATGATTGCCATGGCCCTTATCTGCCACCCCGAACTGGTCATAGCCGATGAGCCGACCACCGCTTTGGACGTTACCGTGCAACGTGCCATAATCGACCTCCTCCGCACGCTTCAACAAAAATATAATATAGGTGTCATATTTATCACCCACGACCTCGGCGTAGTGGCGCAGATTGCCGACGATGTGGCCGTCATGTACAAAGGCGAGATTGTGGAGCACGGCACCGCCCGTCAGGTGCTCTATCACCCCCAGCATCCCTACACCCAAGGGCTCCTCGCTTGCCGTCCTCCGCTCGACAGCCGTCCCTTGCGGCTCCCTACCGTGAAAGACTTTCTGGAAGGCACCCATGCCCTTGCCGCCCATGAGGCCCCCCTGCCGCCTTCTGAAGCCTCAAAACAGGTGCTCCTCCGTGTGCGCGATTTGGAGGTGACATACCCTTTGAAGAAGAACATCTTGGGCAAAACCACGCAGCAGTTGAAAGCTGTCGACGGCCTCTCTTTCGACATCTACCGTGGCGAGACTCTCGGTCTTGTGGGCGAGTCGGGGTGCGGCAAGAGTACCCTCGGACGGGCCATTCTACGCCTGCTCGACACCAGTGCGGGAACGGTGGAGTACGACGGGGTAAAACTCGGCGACATGTCGGCTTCCTCCCGAAAGTCGTTGCGCCGCAAGATGCAGATCGTGTTTCAAGACCCTTATTCATCCCTGAATCCGCGCATCACCATCGGCGAGGCCATCCTCGAGCCTCTGCGGGTGCACGGCATGAAAGGGGAGGGGAGTGCCGACCCTCGGCAGCGTGTACTCGATTTGATGCGCAAGGTCGACCTCGACGTCAATTGGTACGACCGCTACCCGCACGAGCTCTCGGGCGGCCAGCGACAGCGAGTGTGTATTGCCCGAGCCTTGATACTCAATCCCGAACTGGTGGTGTGCGACGAGAGTGTCTCGGCACTCGATGTCTCGGTACAGGCACAGGTGCTCAACCTGCTCAACGACCTGAAACGCGAATACGGCTACACATATCTTTTCATCACCCACGACCTCTCGGTGGTCAAATTCCTTTCCGACCGCATCATGGTCATGGAGAAAGGCCGCCTTGTGGAGTGCGGCACCGCCGACGAGGTGTACGCCCATCCCCAGCACCCCTACACCCAAAAACTCATCTCCGCCCTCCCCAAACTCGCCCCCGAAAATTAACCAATTCATTTCAAACGTGAATTTTTGTAATTTTTTATAGTGTTTAAATATAATAATTTACGATAATTTCCGTTCACGATAATTTTCGTTTGCGAAGCACGACTCCGAAGCAATAGCAGTTGGCGAGTACTGCCTTCGTGGTGCCTCCGTCTGTTGAAGTGCATAGTATCGCTATGGGGTGTTTATGGTGTCGCTATAGCGTCGCTTACGGGAGCGATACTATGGCCATCCAGTCGTCATCCACGCCTTATCCTACGGCAGTTCAGCAACGAGGGCACTACGGAGGCACCACTACGTTTGTATTGAGGCCTTAACGAGCATACGAATTTTGAATTTTTAAGGCTGGAGATTTTTGCCCTTCTGTGGATGGAAAAACACACATTTTTTGGGGCTCGGTGCAGTTTAACATCTGTCTTAACCAATGTTAAATTTCAAACTCTTTTTATGTCCGCAGAAGGTCAATAGAAGGTCAATAGAAGGTCAATAGAAGGTTAACCCTAAGTTAACCCCTTTTGTTGCTATTTCGGTTAATGTACATTGT
>JAZUFY010000082.1:0-17542 GCA_045640925.1 Bacteroidales bacterium | reverse complement strand
CCCGATGGGCACCGCTCAAAGACTTATTAGATAAATAAACAAATAAAAAATATAAATTATGCCACATCCAAAACACAGATTCTCACAGACCAGAACGGCCAAGAGAAGAACACACGACAGTCTGGAGGCAGCACAGCTCACTACTTGCAGCAATTGCGGAGCTCCAGTTATGTATCACCATGTATGTCCCGAATGCGGATATTACAGAGGCAAAATTGCCATTGAAAAGAACACCGAGGCATAAACCTTGCTTTTCAATAGATACAGAAAAACGCTCCTTGAAGAAGGAGCGTTTTTTTATACCTGTTTTTATGCTTTATCTTACGAATTCGTAAGTGAAAAGGGAGGAGTCGGGCAACATGTAGATGTCGAGAGACAACTTGTCGTCTTTGAGTTTGTCGATGATGTAGTTGCGGGAGTAAATAGTGGTGCCGTCGCGGAAGGAGAGATAGAGGTCGCTGCCTGATACGCTGTAATTCCAATCCTCGTAAAATTGACCATTACGTTTTATTACAAGTTTGCCATTGCTCCCGAATTCCCAGACTTCGTTGGAGAAGTCGGAGAAATAAACGTAGGGGTCGTGTTGGGCATAACCTTGCAGGCGCCATACTCCCTGAATGAGTTTTTCGTTGTCTTGGCATGAGGTGAGCACACAGCAAAGCACCATACAAGCCACGATGAATACTGATTTGATTGTTCTTTTCATGGTGTTGTATTTTTGTTTAGTTGTTTATCATACGAGTTCGGCATAGAGGTCGTTTTCGAGAGCCTGCATTATACGCACCCGCACAAACTGACCTATTGAGAGACGGGTGTCAGCAGGAATGAGCACTTCGTCGTCGATGTCGGGGCTGTCGTACTCGGTGCGGGCAATGTAGTAGTCGCCTTCACGACGGTCGATGAGCACGGTGTATTCTTGGCCTACACGGGCTTCATTCTTCTCAAGCGATATTTGTTCTTGTATGGACATGAGTTCGCTCACACGGCGCTCTTTTTCTTCGTCGGATATAGGGTCGCCGAGGCTTTCGGCAGGAGTGCCTTCTTCGGGCGAATAGGCAAAACATCCCATACGATCAAATCGTGCTTGTCGCACAAATTCTTTCAGTTCTTCAAATTCCTCAATGCCTTCGCCAGGGTAACCTACGATGAGAGTGGTTCGAATGCAAACATTAGGAAGACGGTCGCGGAACTGCTGAAGGAGGTCGAGGGTGCCTTGGCGGTCAATACCTCGTTGCATGGAGTTGAGGATGCCACTGTTGATGTGTTGCAGAGGGATGTCGATGTAGTTGCAGATATTGTCGTGGCGGCGTATCACTTCGATGGCATCGACAGGGAATGATGAGGGATAGGTGTAGTGAAGTCGAATCCATTGGGCTCCGCTCTCGGTGGCAAGACGTTCAAGCAGCTCGCCAAGACAACGATGACCATAGAGGTCGAGACCGTAATATGTGGTGTCTTGCGCGATGATGATAATTTCTTTAACGCCGGATTCTACGAGTTGTTTGGCTTCGTTTACAAGGTCGTCAACAGGGCGTGAGATGTGTTTTCCACGGATGAGTGGAATGGCACAATAGGAGCAGCTGCGGTTGCAGCCTTCGGCTATTTTGAGGTATGCGTAGTGTGATGGCGTGCTAAGAGAACGTTGAGAAGAAAGTTGCCATGGTTCAGCATCGGAAGTAGCGTGATGTTTGGTCTTCAAAACGAACTGAACAAGTTTTTCCCATTCATGAACACCAAAGAAGGCATCAATTTCGGGCATTTCTTTTTGCAGGTCATCCCTATAACGTTCGATGAGGCATCCGATAGCAATGAGTTGACGGCAGCGTCCGTCACGTGAATGACGACGATTAAAGTTCCGTTTTGCTTCAATTTGTTCAAGAAGGACATTGACGGATTCCTCTTTGGCATCACCTATGAAGCCACAGGTGTTGACAATAACAATGTCGCAATCGTTGCCACTGCGGTCAAAATGCACTTGATGATTGGCTGCAAAGAGGTGTCCGGCGACATTTTCGCTATCGACGGTGTTTTTACTACAACCGAGAGTGATAATATTTATTTTCACTTATGCAGATGTTATTTATTGTCAAAAAGGCTGTCGACAAAAGTATCGGCATTGAATACTTGCAGGTCTGTCATCTTTTCGCCGAGGCCGATATAACGAACGGGTATTTGGAATTGGTCGCTGATGCCAATAATTACGCCACCTTTAGCAGTACCGTCGAGTTTGGTTAGAGCCAAGGCGTTGACATCGGTTGCTGCGGTGAACTGTTTGGCTTGTTCGATGGCGTTTTGGCCAGTGCTTGCATCAAGAACGAGTAATATTTCATGCGGAGCATCGGGCATAAGTTTCTGCATGACTTTTTTGATTTTGCCGAGTTCGTTCATGAGGCCCACTTTGTTGTGAAGACGTCCCGCTGTGTCGATGAGCACCACATCGGTATCCTTGGCTATGGCTGATTGCAGGGTGTCGTATGCCACAGAAGCAGGGTCGGCATTCATACCTTGTTGTACGATGGGAACATCAACACGCTCGGCCCATAGTTGCAGTTGCTCTACAGCTGCGGCACGGAAAGTGTCGGCAGCTCCGAGCATCACTTTTTTACCTGCTTGTTTGTATTGATAAGCCAATTTTGCTATAGTGGTGGTTTTGCCAACGCCATTTACTCCGACAACAAGTACGACGTAGGGCTTCTTGGGAAGAGGAGAATCGAAGTCTTCGGGAAATTTTCCATCGTGTTTGCGTAGTAATGCGGCAATTTCGGCACGTAGGATGGAATTGAGTTCGGAAGTGCTGATGTATTTGTCCCGCTTGATTCTGTCTTGCAGTTTTTCAATGATTTTGAGAGTGGTTTCGACTCCGACATCGGAAGTGATGAGCGTCTCTTCAAGATTGTCGAGGACGCTGTCATCGACGGTGGATTTGCCCAAAATTGTTTTGGACAGTTTTGCGAAGAAACTTTCTTTGGTTTTTGACAGACCTTGGTCAAGCGTTTCTTTCTTTTCTTTTCTACTAAACAGCCCCATATCTTTTCAAGTTTAGTGGTTTAACCATGATGTCTTTGCGAGCAAAGAACGGTATTAATTGATGCCGAGTTTTTCGTTCATTCCAGGACGTATCTCTTTGTCGAAAATCTGCACATATTTTTCATAGGCATAGCGTTTGTTATCGCCTGATGCAAAATACCAAAGCATGATTACAAATTCGTCGGCAGAATGATAGCCCTGAATGATGTTGATACGTTCTTGGTTGCTGGAAAAAATTCCGAATGAAGGGAATCCCATTTTGGCTCCCAACATTGATTTGGCAAAATTGTGAGTATTGGAACGACCGTTATTACTGAGAATATTACTGTATTTGGTTCCGTTCCATGAAAATTCAGCGTTGCCTTCTGCATCAAATTTTACTGGTATGTAGTATGTGTTGAGGATTTTTGCCACAACGGGATTCGCAAAAGTTTCACGATCCATCTTTTTGCACCATCCGCACCAAGAGGTGTAGAAATCGATGAAAAATAGTTTGGTATTGCCTTTGAGTTCGGTTTTGGCTGCTTTTTCAATAGTTTGCCACTCAACTTTCTGAGCGTTGACGTTGCCAGCAATGAGGCATCCTATGGTTAGGAAAAGGAGTAGTTTCTTTTTCATGTTATGTATTTTATTTATTATTCATTATATTTATTTCAATTACCAGTCGTAATCCCAGTCGCTTTCGAGTTCTTCGGTAGAGGGGTCGTATACTTCGTCACGCTCTTCGCGGTCGCGAATACGGAAAAGCCGACCGAGCCAATCGTCTTTTTTTGATTTCGTTTGTGTAGCGGTGATTTTGTCTTCTGCAATAATTTGCTCGATTTGTCGGATATAGTTCTCCACATAATTGTGGGGATGTTCTTCGTCCAAATGCACTAATGCTCCAGTGAAATAGTGTCGGATGATGCTGTCGTAACTGATGCCGAGGCCAACCATGCGTATAGTGCCTTCCTGACTAAGGCCGACACCGTGGCCGTATCCGTGACCAGCCAATGTGATGCGGTGTGTGTTGCTGTCATAAAGAACGGAAAAAAATGTCGACTTGAGTTGGAGATCTGTGCGTACCCGAGTCAGAGGAACACCACAGATACGAACCTTTCGTTGAGCCTGACTGAAGGAAAGCAATTCGTTGCGTATACTGTCGTTATGTGTGTCGAGTTTATGCTTGGAGCCAAAATAGTTTAACCATTTGTCCTCATTAATCACCTTCACCCAATCAGTTTGGCGCATGTGGTAAGAAAAAGTGTCGGAGACAGAACGTAGGTAAGGCAGAGCCGCACGCCACACATCTTCCGAGTTTGCTGTTTGTCCGCCACTGTTGGAATGGAAAGGTGTTTCGATGAGGTTGCCGTTGGTATCAATTATGGTCTCACCGCTGCTTTGTATTGTGCCGAGCATAATGTCGGGTCGCACACATCGGTTGAGGTAGGCTTGACAGTGTACTTGGTCGCAAAAATTATATCCCTCAGCTTTGTGCTTGTTGATATTTCGCAAGGCCCAAGTGCGTGAAATTATGGCTTGAACGCGAAATATTTCAGGGTTGTCACCATAGATTTCGGATTGTACCACGCCAGCGATGTAGGTTTCAAACTCGACATCGTTGATGAGTTGAAGTTTGCCGCTTTTGTTTACTGTGGCGATGAGGTTGCCTTCGTAGGTGCGTGATTTGATGTTGTGAGGGTTGAGGCAAAGGATGCAAGCCGTATCGGTGGCGATAAGTGATACGGAGTTGTGACTCCCGTAGTCGTATCCGTCGATTGAGACATGAACCTGTCGGCCATTGGGTGTTAATGCTATTGAGGCATTTTCGCCCATTTCGGACTCCAATATGGTGGTATCGTCAGCAAAAAGATTGTAGGTTCCTAAATCGAACGAAATGTTGATGAGGTCTATAGTGTTATTAGAATATAGGCGTACTTTCACGCGGTCGGCAAAAGCGGTGAAGGCGAGGAGTAATAATAGACAGAGTATGGCGTTATGCTTCAAATTCGTTAGCTGTTTCGTTGATTGTGTCGATTATTTGTTGTGCTGTTCGTTGTGAGGCTCCTCTGTTGCCAAGTAGTGTGTGGAGGAGGTGGTAGTCGTCAAGTATCTGTTGCCGAGAGACAGCATGGGCGCTGGGAAAACTGTATTTGGCAGAATGATTTTCAGAATGATTTGTATTTGTAATAATGGCAAATTCGTGTTCAAGATTGTTGTCGGTGAGGTCCTTTTGTATGAGTTCTGTGACCACAGGTTTGTCGGCAATGAGGTTGACCAAAGAAATGTATTTGACTCGTTTTCCGACAAAGCGGCGAGCTATAGCAATAGACAATGCATTAGCGCTGTAGCATACTACTTGTGGTACATTGAAAAGGGCGGTTTCAAGTGTGGCTGTACCCGAACATACCAATGCGGCGTAAGCAGACGAGAGTAAAGAATAGGTCTGGTCGTAGATGATGGATATATTGTCAGTGTCTTGCAGAAATGGTTTGTAGAAATTTTCGCCAAGAAGGCTCATACCTGCAATGACAAAATCGTATTCCGGATGATGGTGAGCAAGACGTACCATTGGAGGCAACATCTTCTTGATTTCTTGACGTCTACTGCCTGGCAGCAAGGCAATGATGGGTCGAGAGTGCTGGTCAGAAATGTCGCTTGTTTTGGAAAAAAGAGACACCGCGTCAAGTAGCGGATGCCCTACATATACGGATTGCGGTAAATTGTTGTGGGCATAGAACTCTTGTTCAAAAGGAAGGATATAGCACAGCTTGTTGAGGTCGCGACGCATATTGCTGATGCGTCCTTTTTTCCATGCCCAAAGTTGAGGTGATATATAGTGGATGTTTTTGAATCCGTGCTTGTGGGCGAACTTGGCAATTTTGAGATTGAATCCAGGGTAGTCGATATAGACGATGGCATCTGGTTGGAAGGCGAGGATGTCTTGTTTGCAAAAACCGATGTTGCCTAATACGGTTTTAAGGTTCATGAGTACTTCGACAAATCCCATGATGGCCAAATCGCGAATATGACGTACAGGAGTACCACCAACAGCCTGCATGGCATCACCTCCCCAAAAGCGGAACTTGGCCTCTGGGTCGAGACTAATAATTGCCCGCATGAGATTGGCTCCGTGAAGGTCGCCTGAGGCTTCGCCTGCTATAAGGTAGTATTTCACTGCTTTTTATTTTTATAATGATATATAGTGATATTTAAGAAGGAAGAACATGAAAGCGATGAAAGTGATAAAAAAAGTCACGATGACACTCTTCAGGGTGTCTGGGTACTCTTTCTCTTTGGCATAGTGGCGCAACAAAAGAATCGGGGGAACAAATGCAGCTGCAAACCAGCGTAGGTGCTCTGCTATTGGTAAACCGACAATGAGGAGTATAAGCCAAACAAGGATTGCACAAAGCACCTCGGAGGCAAGGACGGCTATGCAGCCGAGTATAAAGGAGTTCTTTTCGAGAATTTTCATAATTGGTTCGTGGTGTTTAGGTTCGTGTTAAGAGATGCCAAAGTTTCAATGGCATTATAGGCAGTGAGGTCGGGTGTAAAGGGTACAACAGAGGCGAAACCATTTCGTAATGCGTATTCGTCGGTATCGGGTTCAAGATCGTCACATACAAATTTACCAGTCATCCACCAATAAGGACGTCCGATGGGATCGGTGCGTTTCTCAAGGCTGTTGCTCCAAACTCCACGGGCTTGACGGCATACTCGTATGCCTTTGATCTGGTCGGTCGGAAGATAAGGAATGTTGACATTAAGTGCGGTGAAGTCGGGAAGAGGGTGCTCCAAAAGATTACGGATAACTTGGCGGACGATAGGAATGCATGGGGTAAAGTCTGCCTTTTGACTATGGCTGAGTAGTGAAAATCCCACACTGGGAATCCCACTTAGGCAACCTTCGATAACAGCGCCCATAGTACCACTATAAACGATATTGATAGATGCGTTGCTGCCGTAATTGATACCGGATAGCAAGATGATATCATCATCGTGGCAGAAATATTCCAAACCCATCTTTACGCAGTCGGCGGGGGTGCCGCTGCAAGCGTAGATGCAAATGTTATCACTCACGCTGATAGTTGTCACTCGCAGCGGAAGACTGGATGAGATGGAGGTACTGACACCTGACATGTTGTCTTTGGGTGCCATGATTACCACCTTGCCAAACTCTTGTGCCACTTGCGTCAAGCAGTTGATGCCGTGAGAAGCATATCCATCGTCGTTTGTGATAAGGAATGTCATTGTTTACTGTGGGTGTTATTCTTTGGCTATCGGGCTTTTTTGTTCCCCGAGGAAGAAACTGGCTGGCTGGAGAATATTGTCAAAAACGAAGTATTGTATGAGTACCGTGTCTTTGCTGTCGATGATGGCGTAGAGTCGGTTGAGGTCAAACATTTCGTAAAGGTTGGTATCGGGCATCGCAACAGCGTCATCAGGGTTGGAATATTTGCGGTATGTCTTGAGCTCTCGCTTTGTTCCATTCGTATTGGAGATGCGTAACACGGCACGAGGACCGACATTGAACGATGAGTCGAGGTCGGCATTGGGCACTATGGAGGCAAACTCGTCAAAATTCAAATTGGAGAAGCAAGAAAGCATTTGTGCCACACGTGCTGTATCAAACGAATTGATCAAGGTGTGGCTTTGGGTGAGTTCCATGACAAAGGAGTCGCCTTGGCGACGGATGGCAAAGGATTCTTGTGGGAGTGTTGGGATGTCGAGTTCGACACTTTCAATGTGGTGTATGTCCCAATGAACAATATTGTGGCTGCGCCAAGATAAGGGGTCAGTGACAAAACGGGGTGTGAGATAACCACGGAAACCAGGTATATGAATAATATACGGCACCTTGTCGCCTTCTCTGAACATGTGGCAAGCCATTTGGTCTTGTGTCTCGTGTCCGACAAAGTATGTCACCGTGTTCTTCTCATGAGGGAAGAGGCGGAACTTGCCGTTGAACCAGTTGATGAAATATTTTCGTTGGTAAATCTCTACTTTGATGGCACGAGTGGATAATAGTTTGACCACCTGCGGTACGGCGTTTTTGTTCACCTGTTGACGAATGCGCATATCGTGCAGCGTTTCGAGCAGGAGGTCAACCATGGGTTGGCTGGCTGGGTAGATGGTGTCGACTGTCCACTGCGTGTCGCGAGTACTATCGGCTACTCGTTGAAGCAACACATGGTTGTTGTTCTTGTCGGCAATGTAGATTTTGGTGATGGCGTCAATATCTTCCACATGAAAATCCTGTTCGAAGGTGGAAGTCTTAGCACCTGATTTAGCTATGAAAAGTGCAACGAGGCCGATGACGGCTACAGCACAGATGATAATTATGTTCTTTTTCTTCTTCATTTTTTACGATATTGTTTGCGACGAACAATCACGATGACTATTCCGGCTATGATGATGATGACGGAAGGAAGAACGACATTGATGATTTGGTATCCCAATCTGTCTTCCTTTACCTTCATTACATTGAGTTTGCGCAATTTGATGTCGCGTGAGCGACTTGCCATATACCCTTTCTCTCCTACAAGATAGTCAACGCAGTTGAGCAAGAAAGATTTGTTGGCGTACATCGTCTCGGTGTAGAAGTCGTAACCCAACGGATAACCTGTGCCGTCGTTGAAGTTGAATCGGTTTTTGATAACATCACCGTCAGAGATGACAATCATTTGGGTACTGTCGCCAATCTCGCGGAATCCCATGGCGGGGATTTCGGCAAAATCAGGAGTCAGCAAATTGCGGAAAGCCGATTTGAATTTACCTTCAAGCAATACGGCTATCGGCAGTTGTGAACGGGTAAAGAGACGTCGGTCGGGTTCGATTTTCGATTCATTGAGTTCATAAATCACAGGGGCGTTCTTCACACGAGAAAATTCCGAAGTGGTCAACAAAACGGTTTTGTCAATTTCGTTGTCGATGAGGTCGATGCTGCTGGGGAAATCGGTTTTAATGAGGTCGAGGTTGCGCACGATGGGGTGGGACGACATTGGAACAATCTCGGGGAAATAGAGCCACGGCATGAATTGTATCTGCGGTTTGTCGCCAACCATACCCACGGTCATGGGTATAGGTCTGCAACGGATGTCCATAATCAGGTCGGGGTTTATGCGTACTCCGTATGTGAACAGCATGTCGTCGATGTTAATCGGCAATCGTGTAGCTACGGATTGGGGAGCGTAAGCAAGACTGTCCATATCAGCATTCAAGGCATCCACCAGCCACAGCAGTTTGCCGCCGTACATGACATATTGGTCGAGGATGTACTGATCACGTTCGCTGAATGGTTTCGTGGGTTTTGCTATGATGATGAGATCGTACTTGTTGTGGAAATGATACACCGAGTCTTTGTCGGCTGTGCGAGTGGTGAGCGAATTGATGTTTTCGTTCATCACCACAGTGTCAAGATTGTAGTATTCGTAGAGCGAACTGATGATATCGGACATGTTGCCCAACTCCAATTCGCCGTGGCCACGCATGAATCCCACCATGGGCTTCTGTCCGCGAGCCAAAGCACGAATGGCGTTGGAGAGTACATATTCGAGATTCTGGATAGAGTTGTTGAGCAGGTCGGCCTGATCCACATATTTTTGGTTCTGCAGCAGTTGGATAGAGGTCTCGCTGCCTTTGTAAATCACATCGGCGGCGGGAATGAGCACCTGTGTGGTGACTCCGTTGCCGGTGTTAACCTGAATTTGTGTTGGCTGTATTCCTTTTTGAGCCAATTTTTGATAGAAAACCTGGCGCTCTTTGGGGTCGTCGAAATTGTTGGGATTGACAAATTCATATTCCACGTTCTTGTTGTAGGCGCGGAACTGGTTGAGCATCTCTTTGGTTTCGTTCTGCAACCGTTTGAAATCAGAGGGAAAATCGCCTTCCAAATACACGCGGTAAAGCACCGGCTCGTCCACTTTCTTGAGCATCTCCTTGGTAGATTTGGAGAGGGTGTAGCGTTTCTCTGCTGTGAGGTCGAGGCGGAAGAAGAGGTAATAGCCAATGACGTTGACGAAAATGACGATGAGGATGCTTGCACCAAATTCAATCCAATTGCTTCGGCGCAAATCTTTTTTCTGTCGCCAGCCGTGCCATTTGCGACTTTGGAGTACGATGCGGGTGGCCATCAAAAAGATAGCGATGATGCTGAGGAAGTAAATCACATCGCGGCTGTCAATCACGCCACGGCTGATAGAACCATAGTGGTAACTCATGCCGAGCGAACGCACAAAGAGGTCGGCGTTGCCCAAAAATCCAGTATTGGCAATGGCCTCGAAACCGAGGTGCATGAAAGCACTCATAACGGCGGCGATGATGAGAGCCACAATCTGGTTGTTGGTGATAGCGCTGGCAAAAATACCGATAGCCACAAATGCCGCGCCCAACAACAGCAATCCGATATACGAACCTGCCACGCTGCCACTGTCAATATTGCCTACAGGGTCGCCCAAAGCCACCACGCTGAAATAGCACACCAGGGTGGGAAGCAGCGAGAGGAACACCAGCGTGAAACCGGCAAGGAATTTCGCCCAAATGAGCTTCATCTCGCTGAGCGGTTTGGTGAGAAGCAGTTCGATGGTGCCATTCTTTTTCTCTTCGGCAAACATGCGCATCGTGATGGCTGGGATGAGGAAGAGATAGAGGAAAGGACCTATGATGAAAAGCCCATCCATGCCGGCAAAGCCGTAGTTGAGTATGTTGAAGTCTGATGGAACAACCCACAACAGGATGCCGGTAAGCACTAAGAACAGCACTATGGCGAGGTATCCAATCAGGGAAGTAAAGAAACTGGCAAGTTCTTTTTTGTACAGTGTAAGCATTTATTCGTCAAATTTGTAGCGTTTCGATTTAAAGGAGCGGCCCTGATAATCGCCCAACGACAACTCGTAAATCACTTGAGCCATGAGGCTGACATTCTTGGTCATGATGTCGCGTTCGATGTTTTCTGAAATGTCGCTGGGAACATGGGCGTGATGGTTGCCCAAATAGTGGGTGAACACCAACGAGGGTATGCCGATTTGGGCAAAAGCGGCAGCATCGCCCTTGGGCAAAGTTTGCTCGCCATGATAGAGCATCTGAGGATATACCGTGTCGTTATGTTCGGCAATCTTCCAAAGCGAGGGGAAACGTTTTCCTCCCAAAACGTTGATACTGTCACCTGCACCGATGCACTCGGCGTTGATGAAGCACTCGATATTGCTCAGCTTGGAGAAATTCGAAACAAAGATGCTGGAGCCCAAATGCTGCAGTTCGCTGCCCGAGAAAAGCACGAAGATGATAGAGCGTTTGTTGTACTCAATCTTCTCAGGTGCCGACGAAGAGATGAGGCGGGCGGTTTCGAGCAGGGCGGCCACACCGCTGGCGTTGTCATCAGCACCAGGGAAAAGGCAGGTGCTGCCCTGGATGCCTACATGGTCAAGATGTGCACCCACTACGATGTACTCGCCTTTCATACGGTCATCGTAACCAGGAAGCACACCCACGACATTGCATGTTGTGGCGTTGGGTCTGTATTTCGCGTTGATGTTGATTTCAAAACGTTTCAGCAGGTGGAACGACTGTGGCTCTTGTGTCGAAGCCAGCACCTCCATCACCGAGTCAAGGGTCATACGCTCGTCGGCCAGCAGGGCTGCACCCATATCCTGAGTTGGCTGCACCACGGGGAAGGTCATCTGGTGCGAACCTTCACCGCAATAAGCTTGGTGCTGAACCTCGTTAGGACGGCAGCTCTCGGAGATATTGATGCACACAAGACCTACGGCGCCATGTTTGATGGCCACTTCTGCCTTGTCGCGCATTGTGGCAAAGCGGCTTGCCTGTCTGCTGGGCAGGAAGTCGGGCGTGCCCGAGATGCAGAGCACAATCTTGCCACGCACGTCCACTTTGGCATACTCGTTATAGGCCGGCAGGTCGATGCCGTAGCCGCAGAACACCACAGGAGCGTCCACATATCCGCGTCCCGTCATGCTCGAGCACACATAGTCGCGTCCCAAAACGTAGCGGGTGCGTGTGTCGTTGTCGTTGACGTATGTGTTGAAATTGCAGTTCTCGATTTCGTTGTATTCTACCTCGAAAAACTTGTTCCAACTGCCCTCAAAAGGCTTCACACCATACGATGCAAGCACATTGGAGCAATATTCGGCGGCATCCAAATAGGCCTGCGATCCCGCCATACGGCCTTCATACTGCGAGGAGGCCAGGATGCGGATGTGCTTCATCAGCGTGTCGCTGTTGGCACGGAGCATAGTGTCGTTCAACTGCTCGGTGATGTACGGATTGTAAAAAGCACGGTCGTCCCATTCGGGTGAGTCGGTGTCATTGGTGTCCTGACTTTGAGGTTGTCCGAACACTTGGGCCTGGGTCGCAAGAGGCGAGAAGAGGGCCATAATGGTGAACAAGACAATGAACTTCTTCATTTTCATCGGTTTATTTATTATTATATATTATTTTATTTTATTGATAATAAATTAGTTGGTGTGCAAAGCGCACACTTTCCTAAATAGCAAAGATACGAAAAATTTTTGACAATACGCTTTTTTATTTCACAATTGCTAATAAGCACTCTGTCAAAAGCATCCTTCTCTGTAGATGTAGGCAATATCTTTGGGTCTTTCGTTGTAAATTCTAATACAACCGCACAACAAAATGCTACAAATGATCAAGACAAAAAATCTCTTTTCTCAGAGTTCGTTTTGTTTCTTGAATTATTCTTTCAAGTAATTAAAATTCATTATATTACTTAAAAGATTGGAGTTGGGCGAAGAGGCCTTCGGGGGTGGTGTCGACGAGAAGGGTGCTTTCGGTTCCTGGGCGGATGAGGCCGTCGTTGGTCATGCGGTGTAGTTGTTGCAAAAATGGGTCGAAGTACCCTTCGATGTTGAGCAATCCCATAGGTTTGCGACAGAGCTGTAATTGATTGGCAGATAGTACTTCGGTAATTTCATCCAAAGTGCCGATACCGCCAGGGAGGGCAACGAATGCATCCGAACATTCGAGCATCCGAGACTTGCGTTCTTGCAGTGAGGCCACACGCACCACCTCGGATCGGGGTTGTGAGTTGATGATTTCTTCGGAGAAGAATGTGGGGATGATGCCTACCACACGGGCGCCTCCATCGAGGGCTGCGGTGGAAACGGTGCCCATATATCCCAGGTTGCTGCCGCCATACACCAAGGTGCACCCTTGGGAAGCAATCAGCCGCCCGAACTCGCGGGCAGCTGATTGATATGCGGGGTTGCGGCCTATGTGCGAGGCACAAAAAACTGCAATCGTTTGGAGCATAGCTATGTCTATTTTCTTTTGAGGACGGCGTGAACCTTCTCGACGATGTTCTTGGCACGGAGACCATACTCGGTGAGCATCTGGTCGGGAGTGCCGCTCTCGCCAAACTTGTCGTCAACGGCCACATACTCCATCGGAGTGGGGCAGTTGAGGGCGAGGGTTTGGGCCACGCTGTCGCCCATGCCGCCGTTGAAGAGGTGCTCTTCGCAGGTGACCACGGCGCGGGTTTTACGGGCAGAGGCAATGATTGCTTCGGTGTCAAGAGGCTTGATAGTATGGATGTTGATGACCTCGGCACTGATGCCTTCGGCTTCGAGGGCCTTGGCGGCTTCGAGGGCTTCCCACACCAGGTGTCCGCAGGCAAAGAGGGTAACATCCTTACCTTCGTTGAGGAGCTGTGCTTTGCCTATTTCGAATTTCTCGCCTTCGGGTGTGAAATTGGGCATCTTGGAGCGTCCGAGACGCAAGTACACGGGACCTACATGTTCGGCTGCGGCCAGGGTGGCTGCTTTGGCCTGGTTGTAGTCGCAGGGCACGAGGACGGTCATGTTGGGAAGGGCCTTCATGAGGGCGATGTCCTCCATTGTCTGGTGCGTGGCACCATCTTCGCCGAGGGAGATACCAGCGTGAGAACCACAGATTTTCACGTTCTTGTTGGAATAGCAAACCACCTGGCGGATCTGGTCGTAGACACGACCTGTGACGAACTCGGCAAAACCGCCGAGGAAAGGCACTTTGCCGCAGAGAGAGAGACCTGCTGCAATACCCACCATATTGGCTTCGGCGATACCGCACTGAACGAAACGTTCGGGGTAGGCTTTGGCGAAATCGTTAATCTTGACAGAGCCGCAGACATCGGCGCTGAGGGCGACGACATCGGCGTTGAGCTTGCCAGCCTCAACGAGGCCTTCGCCAAAACCGGCTCGAAGCTCCATGGATTTTTTATTTTCGTAAGTTTTCATATATCTATATTTTTTATTATCTATAAATCGACTCCTGTCTGCTGGGCGGAGGTGATGGTGAAGCGGGTGCTGCGAACCGAAGCATAGTCGGCGGCATCGATAGGCTTGAGCACCACCTGGTATTCGCCAGGGAGGAGGAGTATGCGCTCGTTGACGCTGTTGGGGTTGAGGTCGCAGACCCATTCAAGTCGCCCTTCACGGTAGGCGAAGATGCTGCCCGTGGTGATGGTTTTGGGCTTGGTGAGGGCCAGCTGACCCGAGACGGGAATCTGTAGGTCGGTGGTCTCTCCTCCGCGAACCTCCACATTGTTGAGCCTCAGGACGGGCATGGTGAGCACCTCAAGGTCGTAATGGCCAGGGAGGAATTTCATCGTGCCGCCCAAGGGCATACTGACGAGGAGGTCGTTGCTGCCGTGTTGCCGCACCAATACATTGGGCGTGGCGATGGGGAAAGGGGCGCGTTTGTTGTCGAGTCGCAGGCGGAGGCTGCCCTGATGTGCCTGAAGGGCCACCTGGGAGTGTCGTCCGGCCTCAAACTGGCGGTTTTCTATCTGTATGGGAGGGTTGGTGAAGACGGTGATGTCGTAGGTCACGAGGGGATCAACATAAAGGGTGTCGACCGCGTCCTGCGAGTCGTAGTGGTAGATGGTGGAGTATTTCACCACGCGCGTCTGGTGGTCGTAGAAAGCCACGGGCACCTCGGTTTCGTACAGCAGGTCGTTATCGTCGTGCAGGGCGAGGGTGACGCGGGCCATCTGGTCGGAAAGATAGAACACCTCGTAAAGGGTCTCGTCAAAGAGCTCCTCGTCGGGGAGGTAGGTGAAGCGTCCGGCACAATCAAGGTTGTGCTGGAAGTCGTTGGGGTTGCCTATGCCGACGATGAAGGTCTTGACCACAATGCCGCTGAGCTGCACCCTTCGGGCCACATCGCAGATGTTTCCGTCGCAATCGTCCATGCCGTCGGTGATGATGAGGATGATGTTGCGAACGTTGTCGTCGTGCGGAAAATCGTTGAGCGAACTGGTGAGCGCCGAGGCTGCGGTGCAGCCGCCGTTGGGCACCAGGGTCTTGATTTTGCTTTGCAGCTTGTAGTTGTTGCCAGGCTCAAAAGGAACCTCGAGGCGGGTGCCGAAAGAGTCCTTGTTGAGGTGGCCGAACACACGGAGGGCCACCTCCATGTTGTTCTGGTCGGCGATGCTGTCCAGAAAACGCAGGAGCACCTGCTGAGCCACCTTGATTTTGGCATCGCTCTGCCACTTGTCCCACATGCTCTGCGAGCAGTCGAGGATGAGCAGCACACGCGTCTTTTCGGGGGCGGCGGAGGTCTGCGCCGAAGCGGCAAAAGAGCCTAAGGCCAAGAGTAATATGAGCGCGAACCGTTTCAAGATCAGAAGTCTCCGAGCGTTTCGTCCAACTGAGCAAGGGCTTTGGGAAGGTCGTCGGCGCTGAGCACCGAGCCGTGGTACTTGTTGGTGCCCTGCATGAAGTCGACACCATATCCCATCTCGGTGGTGAGGATTACAGCCACGGGGCTTCCCTGGCCAGCGAGGGCTTTGGCCTTAGCCATGCCGTCGATCACCTGCTGCATATCGTTGCCGTTGGCAATCACCACAACCTTCCACATGAAGGCTTCGAACTTGGCCTTGAGGTCGCCCAAATCCATGACCTGCATGGTGGTACCGTCAATCTGCTGGTGGTTGAAGTCGATGGTGGAGATGAGGTTGTCCACATGTTTTGCACCGGCAAACATCACGGCTTCCCAAATCTGGCCTTCCTGCAGTTCTCCGTCGCCGTGGAGGGTGTAGACGAGGTGGTTGTCGCCCGTCATCTTCTTGCCGAGAGCGGCGCCGATGCCCACGCTGAGGCCCTGTCCGAGCGAGCCGCTGGCCATGCGGATGCCAGGGAGGCCGTGCTCGGTGGAGGGATGGCCCTGCAGACGGGTGCCGAAGACGCGGAAAGTGCTGAGCTCGCTCACGGGGAAATAGCCGCGGCGGGCCATGGTGCTATAGATTACGGGAGTGATGTGCCCCTGCGAAACGAAGAGCATATCCTGCCCCTTGCCGTCCATGGTGAAAGTGGCGGGGTCGGCGTCCATGATGTTGAACTGCATGGCAGTCATCCAGTCGGTGGTGCCGAGCGAGCCGCCCGGGTGACCCGATTTGGCGGCGGTGGTCATACGGAGAATGTCGCGACGTACCTGCGTGGCGATGGTCTGGAGTTCTTTGGTAGTTTTCATGTATGAAAGTTTTTTAGATTTTCAGATTTTCGGATCCCGATCCTCTGAATCTCTGATATGGATAAATGTTTTTTGTTTTCAAATCTGTGGGTTCAGAGGCGGAAGATGTACTGGCGGCTGTTCTGGTCGTAGCAGATCAGCTCCTCGCCCTGGCGGGTGCACACGATGGTGAGGGCGTTCTCCTGCTCGTCGGTGACGCTGCCGCGGCCCTTGTTGCCCTTCATGGTGACGTGGCCCCAGACGCGGCCGTTGGCGCCGTGGCCGGAGATGTAGATCACCTCCTCCTTCTCGGGCTCTTTTCTCACAACCGGACGGGCGGGGGCGGGAGCCGGCGCCTCTTCCTCAAAAGTGGCTTCCTCTTCGGGTTCATCTTCGATGACGGGTTCGGGTATTTCCTCCAGCGGAACAGAGTCGACGATGGGCCCTTCGGCCTCCTTCGACTGGTTGCACGAGCAGAAAAACAATGGCGTAACCGCCAACAAAATAAGCATCAAACTAAACTTTTTATTAATCATAATCTTCTATTTTGGAACCGCAAAGTTACGTAATTTTTTTTATTTATTGTCCTTTTATATAAAAAATATTTTTCAACAACCTCGGTGGAAAACTCGAACCGATGATTTTCGGGCTTCCTGATTGCCCGTTTTTAGTCAAAGATGACCTTGAAAATATCAACAAAAAATGACACTTACCCTTGGTTTTGTATGGTTCCCATATTTAACATTTCATGTCCCATTTCTGCTTTTTTATACCGTTCATATATGGTGAAGCAATAGGGGAACAATATTGGGACAATAGAGGAACAATATTGGGAGGAGAGAGGAATGTGAATAGAGGCTATTTTTTAGGATTTTTTTAAGACGGTCTTAAAACGAATTTCATGTCTTGAAACTACAAATTTCATGCCTTGTCTTGAAACAACGAATTTCACAAAAATGTCTTTTTATTGAAACAACGAATTTCACGAATTTCACAAAAAAATTCTCATTCGTGTGATTTTTCGTTCCAACAAATATACAAATCCCACAAACATAATTCGTTACATTCG
>JAZUFY010000081.1:0-18994 GCA_045640925.1 Bacteroidales bacterium | reverse complement strand
ATTTCAAGATGATATAGGAGAACAAATGATAATTTGATGGAGGATATCAATATGACTTATTGCGGCAGTGACTGCTGTGCAACTTGCAGCAGATTGGCGGAATGCGGCGGATGTGAAAAATGCGGCGGGCATCCTTTTGGTGGAAGCTGCATAGCCGCAAGAAACAAAGATTACTCGGATCTTAAACAGAGTTTGATCGAAGAGATCAACGCATTGGGTATCATCGGATTATATGTAGATGATCTGAATTTGCTTTCTGGTGCTTATGTGAATCTGGAGTATCCGCTTTCAAACGGAACAAAGGTCAGTTTCCTGAGAAATGAGGATGTTTATCTGGGCAATCAGATCGAAAGAACGGATTCGAAACGCTGCTACGGGGTCGTGGCGGATGAGACGTTTATCCTCGTCTGCGAGTATGGCTGTAATGGCTGTGACCCGGAAATCGTGCTGTTTAAGCGTAGATGAGATCGATCATGAATCAAAAAGGAAGAAGTAATGTTCCCCCACACGCAGCATATTGAGAATGTTGCTGAGCTGGAACTGCTCGAAACACGAGACGAATAACGCTTTTTCTTGATTATTTTTCACGAAAAAGCGTGCATATCAAAAAAAAATGCTATCTTTGCATGTTGATGTTTTGCTCATAAGGCAGCATTAAAAACAAATAATGTATTGATAATAAATAAATAAGAATAAAAATTAATTTTCACAGATGATGAAAAAAGCATTATTCACTTTGTTATTGGTGGCTGTTTTCACGCCTCTCACTTTCGCACAACGCGTCATTGTTCCCACAAGCGTGGCAGCATGCCAAACCTACACTTGGTCGGTCACCGGCGAAACCTACACTGCCGACACCATGGTCACCGTTGCCAACGCGACGAACGACACTCTTTTCATTCTTGACCTGACCATCAACCAGCCTGGCAACTTCAGCGACACCATCGTCAGCAACCGTTGCACCTACACTTGGCGCACCCGTACCATCACCGAATCGGGCATCTATTACGACACCGTTCATGCCGATGTGACCGCAGGTACTTGCGAGGCCACTTATATGGCCGACATCACCCTCCCCACCGAGGAGATGGATTCCACCTCGGCCAGCGCTTGCGGCGAATATGTGTGGAAGGGCGACACCCTCACCGAGAGCGGCACCTACTTCGACACTTCCATCTTTATGTCCAACTGTGACCATATTGACCGCCTCAGCCTCCTCATCGTTTCCACCTTGACGGATTACGACACCATGGCCATCTGCGGCAACTACAATTGGCACGACTCGGTCTACACCGAGAGCGGCGACTATACCTTCGTGGCCAGCGACACCGTCATTGCTTGCGACACCCTCTACAACCTCAACCTCACCATCTTGGTCGACACCGCCGATGTTGTGAAAGACTCGGCTTGTGCTGAAAAGGTTTGGTTCGGCGACACCCTCACCGTTACCGGCATCTACAACATCTACGACACAAACGCCTCCAACCAGTGCGTCACTATCCGCACCCTCGACCTCAATATCAAGGAACCGCGCGCCAACACCGCCGACACAGCTATCACAGGTTGCAACAATCCCATCTTCAGAATCAGCAACTTCTCGGGCGAAACCATTAAGAGATTCACCGAATCTACCACTTTCGATACTATGATTTCGGACCATCGTTGGGCTCAGTGCTACGACAGCACCATCAACCTGACTGTGACCGTCAACCTTTCGCACCGCGACACTTTAGAGGTGAAGGCTTGCGACAGCTACTACTGGTCTTTGAACGAGGTTACCTACACCAAGGTTCCCACATCGTTGCCTCATGTTGAAATCGGTAAGGACGAGAACAATTGCGACAGCGTTTTCTACCTCGACCTCACCATTCAGAAATCGCCTGTCATCACCGCCATCAATGGTGAGTGGAACCTGAACGCTGGCGACACCGCCAAACTGTGGCCCTCTTGCACCGATGGTGCCACCTACACCTGGCACTACGGCAACAAGACCTCCAACGCCGACACCCTCTTCATCCCCAATGTCCAGGGCAACATCGATGTCGACCTCGTGGCCACCATCAACTACCCCAAAGACAATTTCTCCTGCTACGACACCAACTGGATCACCATCGTGACTTGGGTCGGCATCAACGAGGTGAACGGCACCAACGTCAGCCTCTACCCCAACCCCACCGTTGGTCAGCTCAATATCGAGAGTGCTGAAGCCGTGAGCGAAGTGGCTATCTACAACAACCTCGGCCAGCAGGTCGCCGTCAACTACAACCTCGGCACCAACGCCGTTATGAACCTCTCCAACCTCAGCAAGGGTGCCTACACCATGCGCCTCACGTTCCAAAACGGCGAGAGCATCACTCGTAAATTCATCATCACGAAATAATGTACACAAAGATACATCACAAAGCGTTCGGCACTCATGTGTCGAACGCTTTTTACTTGACCGCCCTGCTGCTTGTCGCTACAAGTTGCCAGCACAAAAACGAGCCCATACGCCTCACAGGCGAGGCTCAGGGGACTTTCTATGCCATCACCTACTATGATGCCCAGCAACGCAATTTGCAGCCGCAGATTGACTCTTTGCTCGACAACTTCGACCTCACTGCATCCCTATGGGTAGACAGTTCTCTCTTGCGCCGAGTCAACAGCAATAACACGGACACTATCACGGAACGTTTCGCCGACTTGCTTCAAAAATCGCTCTACATCAGCCAATACACCCAAAACTGTTTTGATTGCCGTGTGGGGCGCTTGGTGCAGGCATGGGGCTTCAGCTTCAAGCAGCGAGAGGAAATGTCACAAAACACCCTCGACAGCCTGATTCGCTTTGCCCAAGGAACAATCGGCATCGACACCACTGCAAGCGGAGTTCTCCTGCTCCGCAAACAATATCCTGAAACCGAACTCGACTTCAACGCCATCGCCCAAGGCTATTCGGTAGACCTTATTGCCCACATGTTCGACAGTTTGGGCATCGAAAACTACCTTATCAATGTCGGAGGCGAGGTTATCGCCAAAGGATCCAAAAGCGATGGAAGTGCCTGGAGTGTGGGCATTGAAAAACCCGCCGAAACACCCTACAGCAGCCAGGAAGTCGAAGTAGCCATCCAACTGAACAACATGTCGGTAGTCACCTCAGGAAACTATCGAAAATATTACGAAAAAAACGGAGTGCGATATTCCCACACCATCGATCCAGCCACAGGTAAACCTGTGAGCCACACCCTGCTCAGTGCCTCGGTAGTGAGCCGCAAATCGTGGTATGCAGATGCTATGGCCACGGCTTTCATGGTCATGGGCAAAGACAAAGCTTTACAGTTCATCAAAGAACATCCCGAGGACTCCGACATTCAAGCCGCCTACTTCATCTATGATGAAAACGGCGAATACAAAACATACGCAACCCAAAATTTCAAAGAACTAATTAAAGAATAAAGATATGAAATCAATGACAGGCTTTGCCAAAAAGCAATGCATCCTCAACAACCGAAGATACACCATCGAAATCAAGACACTCAACAGCAAAGCACTGGACCTCATAGTCAAAGTGCCCGCATCGCTTCGAACAAAAGAGCTTGAAATTCGCAGTATGCTCAACAAATTAGAGCGAGGCAAAATTGACGTTATCATCACCGAAGAATGCGACAAAACATCTGCACCACAACTCAATCGTGAACTTGTCATTAGCCGATTTAACGAATTGACCCAGCTCATCGACACCCTCAAATGCTCCGACAATCATATATTCGAGACCATTATCGGCATGAACGACGTATGGCTGAACAACGAAACCGACGACATCACCGATAAAGAATGGGCATTGATGGTCAAAACATTTGAGGAAGCAATCGTCGAAGTTGACGATTTCCGCAAACACGAGGGCATGGTCTTGAAACAAGATTTTGTCAAACATATTGATTTGATAGAACAGAAACTGCAGGCCATTCCTCAATATGAGGGTGAGCGCATTGAAACAGCCAAGGAACGAATCCTACACTACTTTGCCGATGCTGCCATCAAAGAAATTGACAAAAACCGTTTTGAGCAAGAGCTCATCTATTACTTGGAGAAACTCGACATCACCGAGGAGAAGATACGTCTGGCCAAACACATTGATTATTTTCGTCACACAATGGAAGAAGAGGAAGGTAGCGGGAAGAAGTTAGGCTTTGTGGCACAAGAGATGGGAAGAGAAATCAACACCACAGGTTCCAAAGCCAATCATGTAGAGATTCAGAAGATCGTGGTAGAAATGAAGGACGAATTGGAGAAGATAAAAGAGCAACTCGGAAATATACTTTAAGGCATTCTTTAAAGAAACCCAAATCATTGAACTTGTAAATCGCACAAGTTGTAAGGATCGCTTCTTTTGATTTTAAACAAATTAGAGAAATTTTGCTGATACAGCAGAGTTTCTCTAATTTGTATTATAATCAAAGTTGCAGACTTGGTGCTAACTGTTTTCACTAATCCACAAATACAGGATAATAAAACAGGATACCACTCTACTATAACCCGAGCTCTAAATAGCAATAAAAAACAGGGTACCATGTGGCACCCTGTTTTTATTATTTTATCGTAGCTAAGACTTAGCGAACGATGAGTTTCTGAACTTTGCTGAACTCGTTGTTGGTGATGCGGACAAAGTAGGCACCCTTAGCGAGGTTGCTGAGGTCGATAACCTGAGCCTTTTCAGCATTGATGTTCTGGTTGTAGACAACGCGACCGCTCATGTCGACGAGAGTGCAGTTGACCATACCATTCACGCCCTCGATGTTCAGGCTGACCTGAGAAGTGGCGGGGTTGGGCTGGAGGTTCATGCGGACATTGGCAGCAACGGGATCGATAGCGATAGCAACCTCTTCAAAGACTGCAGCAACAGTGTGGTCTTCGTGGATGCTCTCGAAAGTGAAGTAAACAAAGAGTTCGCCATCGATCTCACTATATTGGACACGCTCATCTTCTTCAAGGTTGATAACTTCGTTATCAACGGTCAGAGAAGCAACAGTGCAACCAGTGATGGCATGGATGGTCAGAGTGACCTGGCTGCCTTCAGCAGGAGTGATGGTTTCGCCACAGACAGCAGATCCGCCGTATGCAACCTCACCGTAGTCTTCGCCTTCGCACTGGATACCGATATTGTAACGGGTGATTTCCTGAGCGGGACCGACAAGCATGTGGATCATGGGGTTGTAAGCGACATAATAGGAAGCGAAAGTGCTACCGCTACCAGTTCCACCGTAGCTGGGGTCACTGACGTAGTTCTGATACTGGTTGACGGGGAAGCGGCTGGCATATTTCTTGGTGTTATCGTTGTTGGCGAAGTAGATGATAGTGTCATACTCTTCGGGATTGGTGGGAGACTGCTCACGATAGCTGCCGAGAGCCTCGGTAGCAAGTGCGAAGTAGCTTTCCTCCTCGATGGAGTAACCAATACGATAGGAAGTGTTGGGCTGGAGAGCGGGCTGTTCGGGGAACATTACGCGGACAGTGTTGTAGTTGCCATAAGTGCGATAGCCCTTGCCAGTGCCACGACCAACGATGGAAGAGTCGTTGACATCGTCAGCTTCGACGGTGTAAACACCGGAGCCAGTGGGGATGGTCTGGAATCCGACAGAACCACCTTCGTATTCATCCTGATACAGGACAGCAGAGAGAGCGGTACCAACAGCGTGGTAGTTGTCAATGGGGGAAGCAACGAGTTCAACGCCACGGATGACCCAGCCTTCGGGGACATTGGCGCCAGTGGTGTAGCGGGTGTTGACCATGTAGCCAGCCTGATAGAAATGGACATCATTTTCGTCCTCGGTGACATACCAGGTGCCGCCTACGTTGACATAACCAAACAGCCAGTAGTTGCCAGCAGAATAGGTCAGAACGCCATTGTCGTGAGACCAAGCGTAGTTGCCATCAGCATCGGCGGTGGTAGCCTGATACCACATGGTGTCGTAGCTGTGCTGACCGAGAGCGGCGTTGGCGACTTCTGCATAGATGTAGTTGTCACCAGCGGTAGCGGTGGGCATAGGACTACCAGTACCATGGACGGTCTGATGGTCGATATAGCCATACCAACCAACATATTCCATAGAGTCGAGGAGGAACCAACCTTCGGGGTCGCAAACGAGTTTGGTGGTAGTAGTAACGGGGACTTCGCCATTGTTGTAGTTACCAATCTGAGTGGGAGTGGTCTGAGCAGCATCGAGGTGATAGAGGTTGACATTGACAGCAGCCTGATTGTTGGCACCATTGTTCAAGACGGTGCAGTACCAAGCGGGGGTAATATCCATGTTCTGAGGAATCATACCATAGTTACCCTGGGTGTATTCCTGATTGTAGTAGCGAAGACGGTCGGCGTTGCCACCTTCGATGGAGACATCGTCGATCAGCCAGAAGTAGCCGTAAGCATTGCTACGATGGCTGTCGAGGCTCTCGAAACGGATACGGACATCCAAAGAAGCCTGACCAGCAGCACCCAAAGGAAGGGTGTAGGTGCGGAAACCATTCAAAACGTCATTGACCTCCAGGTCAATGCCGGTGACATTGATTTCGGTGGAAACCCAAGAACCGCCATCGACGCTGTAATCGGCATAGCAAAAATCGTAAAACTTACGATAGTACTGCCAGAAAGTGACATCAACAACACCCACCTCGGTGGAGGAAACATTGTCCAACTGGATGAAAGCGTTGAAGTTACCCGAGTTGGGGGTACGCTGGTCAAGAGAAGAAATCATCATCCAACCATTGTTGGCGGAAGAAGTGTTGGTGTCGAGATAGCGCTGCATGTAGGTTTTGAAATTGTCGATACCGCCAAAATAGTTGGAGACCAAATAGTTGTAGGTAGGGGCAATAGCTTCGAGAGTAGCCAGGGAAGCGTCGGCATAACGCTGCCAAATAGCAAAATCGAAGTTTTCACCATGGGCATTGGCGCCAGTGGTGACAGTACCTGTGGTGTAACCAGTGTTGACCTGGCTGAAATCGCAGGTGGAGAGAACCGTCTTCGTGAACGAAGGGGCCTGAGTTTTCTGCTCGGAGAGGGCGTTAGCCTTGGCAGCCTTCTGGTCGAGCTGCTGGGAACGCACGGAAGCAGTCTGCGTCTGAGCGAAAACAACCGTTGCGCACAGAGCGAAAGTGAGAACCATTAATGTTTTTTTCATTGTTTTGTGATTTTGATGAATAATAAATTTCTCTTTTTTATACAACCTAAAACTCTCTAAAACAAATTCTTTCGGCATTGCTCGGAGGGTCTTTGGTCTTTAATTAATCAAATGCAAATATATACTATTTTTTTGACATAGCGAAAAAAGTTTGAAATTTTATGTATTTTTATGTTTTAGGAGAAGTTTTCGTAAACAGAATTTCGGGGTAAAATGCGTCACAAGTGCGGCATGGGTAAGCAAAGCCCGCCCCAGAACGATCACCGCCCAAAGGAGGGGGAAAGGAAGCTTTAATGTCGTAGTAACTTCGCTATGCTTCCGATATGCTTGCGACATGCTTCCGATATACTTCCGATATGCTTCCGATAATAGAGATGGGAAACACTTTGAAACAAAGGTGCAAGTATATCGTTAAGATATTGGATAACAAGCATCTTCTTCCCTACCCTGCCATAAGAATGGTTTGGTGATAATGGGAGCCCCCGAACCAAGTTCGAGGAGACGGGAAGCGAAGTGGGGGGCTTATATGAGGTTCAGGGGTCAAACTTTTGAGAAACCAACACAACTAAAAAATGCTTTTTATCAATTGGTTATAAGTTCTTTTTGAAATATTTTCATTCTTGCACAATAAAAATTTATTCACGCCGTTATGTTACGAATAGAGAAAATCAAACTCAAAGAAATGAAGAAGACAATATATATATTATTCATAATTTTCTTAATGTACGGCTGCGGGGGCACAAAGCAGGGCGTTCCGAAGGACACCCGCTACCAACGCAAGCCCATAGTGGAGGTCACTGCCGAGCAGCTGGCCGCTGACGGACAGATGATTGACGCCATGTCGCAGCAGCTCTTGGGCAAGAACGCGGAAGCCATGGAGGGCTACCGCAAACTGTTGGCCAAGACGCCCGACTATGCAGCTGCACACTACGAGATGGGGCGTCTGATGCTGCAAAAGGGATGGACGGACAGCGCGCTGGTGTATTCGCGCCGTGCCTGCGAACTTGAGGGCGACAATGTGTGGTATCAGCTTCAGCTGGCCCAGGTGTACGGGCGACAGCACGATACCAAGAACCATATCGCCACTTGGGAGAGCATAGTGAAACAGCACCCCGACGTGGTGGATTATTATTACGAACTATCCAACGCCTACCTGCTGAGCGGCGATGTGCAGGGAAGCATCGCGGTGCTCGACCGTGTGGAAAAACGCTACGGGGTGACGGAGATGGTGTCGCTGCAAAAGCAGAAACTCTGGAACGCCATAGAACGCCCCGACAAGGCCCGCAAGGAGCTGGAGAAACTGGCCGCCACGATGCCCAACGAACCGAGCTACAGCGCCATACTCGCCCAAAGTTATATGCAGGAGAAAGACTACGCCAAGGCTTTGCAGTACTACAACACCATCCTGCAGGCCGACCCCAACGACGAAAACGCCCATATCTCCATTGCCGAGTGCCTCTTGGCCATGGGCAAATACGACGAGGCCTTCAGGCATGTGAGCATCGGGCTGAAGCACCCCGCCATCGACTGCAAGACCAAGATGCTGTATATCGGCGAGATGCTTCGGAATGAAAAGTTCTTTGCCTCACATGCCCAGCAGATGTTCCTCCTGGCCGACACCTTGGTCAAAGGGTGCCCCGCCAACGACGGCCACGCCTACCACTACGGCTTACTTTTGGCCACACAGAAACGCTACAATGAGGCCTCCGAACAGATTGCCAAGCATTTGGAATACGACAGCAGCCAATATATGGTGTGGGAGGCCCTGTTGCTGTGCGAAAGTCAGGCCGAAGGGCTCGACGAGCAACTGATGCAGCACGCTTTCCGTGCCGCGGAACTGTTCCCCTTGCACGCAAAACCCTATCTGGTACTGAGCGAACTCTATCGCCGCCAAGGCAACTGCCCGAAGGCACTGTACTACCTCGACCGCTGCCTCATGGTGCAACCCAACAATGAATCCATCAAACAATTTGCAGAAGAAGTAAAACAGTCATGTCAATAAAACATCGCCACATTTTCGCCCTCACCCTCGCCCTGCTGATCCTTGCTGGAGGCTGCCGCAGCCATAAAGAGGCCGCCCGCAACACCCCGAAAAACGACAGCACCCGACACGCGCCCTCGACCGAAGTGGTGCCCGAAACGCCCGTGTACACACCTCGTTACCACACCGCCAACTTCACCTGCTCGGCCATGGGTTATTCGGCCAACGGCCAACTGCGGATGCAGGAGGACAGCGTGATCTGGGTTTCAGCCACCAAAATCATTGAACTGGGCCGTGCCAAAGCCACACCCGACTCGGTGATAGCTTTTGTGAAGATTGCGGGACGCTATTTTGCAGGCACTTATGACGACCTTTACAAGCGTTTCCATTATCGCACCAGTTTTGCCGAGCTGCAATCGATAATCAAAGCCGACGATGCCGAGAAACAGATTGCCGCCTTGGCCAAAAAGTTCAACATCACCGCCACGGTGAAACTTGAGCCTTGGAAAGAGGTGGCCTCGACCACATTCCCGATGTCAATACCCTCTTACGCAAAAAAATTGTAATAACCAAAACCTCAATAATATGAAAAAACTATTTTGGACACTATGCCTCTGCTTGACAGCCATGGCAGCCACAGCACAGAACGACACCCTGCCTCGCGACCCAGACACCGCCCGTGCGGCACAAATCATCGATCGGTATCTGGAATATGTGGATTTTTCCAAAATCTCCACTGACAGCATGATCTGCGTGGTCACAAAGATAGTGAGCCGCAGCCACCCCAACGACACCTCGATGATTTACCGCTGGTATGCCAAACCCATGTACTCACGCATCGAAATGTATCAAGACGGCAAAATGACCAACGGCCTCTACGGCGATGGGACAGGGACTTTCAAAATGTTCATGCAGGGTCCCCGCACCTGGACCACCATCACCCAGGACAGCTATTTCGACTTGATGATGTCGCGCGATATTCGCGGAGCCCTCTACAATTGGCGCACCCGTGGCGCGGAAGTCAGTTTTGCGGGAGAATATGACTACGAAGGCCACAAGGTCAACCGCGTATTCGTCACCTGCCCGCGTATCTTCGACCGCTACTATTTCTTTGAACAAGAAAGCGGCCTGCTCTTTATGGTCACCGAAATCGAGCACATCTACGGCGATGGAAGGATAACGCAAAACGCCCAAAAGGTCGACTGGCGAGCCTGGAACGAGTTCGTACCCTTCCGCGGCTGCATGATGCCGAGCATCGAATCGTATCAGGCCTATGAAGACATCACATTCCTCTACCACTCCTACCACATGGAGCCTCTCAATAAAAAACTATTCACCGAAGACTTCCATCAGATACCATGAGCATTTTCGACAACCCTGACGAATACTACATGCAGCAAGCCCTGCGGGAAGCCAAAGCGGCATACGACGAGGATGAGATCCCCGTAGGCGCGGTGATTGTGAGCAACGAGCGCATCATTGCCCGTGCACACAACAACACCGAGCGACTGCACGATGTTACGGCTCACGCCGAGATGCTGGCCTTCACAGCTGCCACGGGTATGTTGGGGGCAAAATATCTGAACGAATGCACCTTGTATGTCACCTTGGAGCCTTGCGTGATGTGTGCGGGAGCCGCAGGATGGACACAGATTGGGCGTATCGTCTATGGTGCCAGCGACCCCAAACGAGGGTTTGAGCGGCTCGGACGTGAGATGCTCCACCCAAAGACCATTGTCGAGAGCGGCCTCATGAAAGAGGAATGCGAGGCACTGATGAAGGATTTTTTTAAAACAAAAAGAAAATAAACGCTAAACATCTAACACTATGAAACCAACATTATTAGTTCTTGCTGCCGGTATGGGCAGCCGCTACGGCGGACTCAAACAAATGGACGGAGTAGGCCCCAATGGCGAAATCATCATGGACTATTCCATCAACGACGCTATCCGCGCAGGCTTCGGCAAAGTGGTGTTCGTTATCCGCCACAGTTTTGAGGAAGAGTTCAAGAAACATATCAACCCCGAACATTTCGGCAATCGCATCCAAGTGGAATATGTTTTTCAGGAACTTGACTATCTTCCCAAAGGGTTCACAGTGCCCGAAGGACGTGAGAAACCCTGGGGTACCAACCACGCCATTCTGATGGCCCAAGATGTCATCAATGAGCCTTTCGCCATCATCAACGCCGACGATTTCTACGGACGCGATGCATTTCAAGTGATTGGCGATCATCTGCGTACCCTCGAAGGCACCAAGGGTAAATACTGCATGGTGGGCTACCGCCTGGAGAACACCCTCAGCGAGAACGGCACCGTGTCGCGCGGCGTCTGCAACGTCGATGATAATGGTCTTTTGGCCGGTATGACCGAGCGCACCAGCATAGGCCGCACCGCCAATGGTATTGAATACAAGGACACTGACGGCAGTATGCACCCCCTGCCCGCCGATGCTACCGTGTCGATGAACCTCTTCGGTTTCACCCCCGACTATTTTGTGGAGAGCGAGAAACTTTTTGTGGAATGGTTGAAAGAACGCGGCACCGAGATGAAGTCGGAGTACTATATTCCCTATGCTGTCAACACCTTCATCAACAGCGGTTACGCCACCATGACTGTGCTGAAAACCACCGCACAATGGTTCGGTGTCACCTACAAAGAGGACCGTCCCATGGTTGTCGAACGTCTCAAAAAACTCCACGACCAGGGTGTCTATTGATACTGAAATATTGCAATTTGCTCGCACACACCGCGATGAAGACCCGCTGAAACTGCTTTTGCAGCAAAAGAAATATCCTCAAATGGATATGCGGAAGGTGGTGCAGCAAATCGAAGGACAGCGGCAAGCGTCGACCAAATGGCCGACGCTTGCCCTTTGCGACGAATTCTTGTTCCCGCCGAAACTGAATCGCGAACAGAGTTCGTCCGAAGCCACGGCTCGATACAAAGCCCAGTTGGTCACTTCGTGGGGTGGCGACACCGTGGCCGACCTCACTGGAGGAATGGGCATCGATTCTCTCTTTATGGCGAAAGTGACGGAAACAGTAGATTATTGTGAACACAATGAAGAATTATGCCAATTGACCGCCTACAATTTCTCTATACTCCAACAAAACAACATCCGCTGCCATAGCGGCGACAGTTTGGAGTGGCTGAAAAATGAAACCGACACAATATATAATACCATATATATAGACCCCGCCCGCCGCGATGATAAGGGGAACAAAGTAGCCGCCTTTGAAGACTGCACTCCCAACATATTGGACAACTTGGCACTGCTCCTCAATCATTGCAAACATCTTTTGGTCAAGGCTTCGCCCATGATTGACATTCATTCTGCCCTTCAACAACTCGGCGATGTGTCCGATGTGCATATAGTAGCCCTCGGAGGAGAATGCAAAGAAGTGCTATTCTGCACAGACAACAACATCAATCGAGAGACTCGAATACATTGTGTGGAGCTGCGTGGAGATTTCTCGCCTGTTGTTTTCACCCTCACCGAAGAGGAAAACGCCAAAGCCTCTTTTGCAACCCAGATGGGAAAATACCTTTACGAGCCACACGCCACACTGATGAAAAGCGGTTGTTTCAATTGTATCAGCCAATGGTTTGGAATAAAGAAATTGGCTCGCAACACCCACCTTTATACCTCCGACACATTTTTAGAAAATTTTCCTGGGCGCACTTTCCAAGTACTGCAAGAAGTCAAACCCAAAGATGTGACCCGTCTGATCTCTGAACGCAAAGCCCACGTCGTCACACGCAACTACCCCACGGAAGCTGCCGTTTTGCAAAAGAAACTCGGATTGAAAGAAGGAGGTGACATTTTCGTCATCGGTTCCACTATAGGCAGCAGACCTACCTTATGGCTCTGCCGATGCTGCCCACATGAACGAACATGATATTAATTTTTCATTATATGAGAATAAAATCGTATTTTTGCAAGAATTTTGGGAATATAGTCGGGTATTGGGAAGCCCATATATTCAAAGAATTAAGAACAAATCATTCATAAAAAACACATGGGTGTAATTGCCAAACAGAGTATCAAAGGGGCGATAGCCAATTATGTGGGGGTACTGATAGGTGCCATCACCACATTCTTTGTGGTGACAGACCTCCTCACCCAAGAGGAGATTGGCCTCACCCGCGTGATGGTAGATGCGGCCATGTTGTTTGCTGGTTTGGCACAACTTGGAACCAATGCGTCGATTCTCAAATTCTACCCCCTATTCAAAAATCCCGAAAGCCACGACCACGGATTTTTCGGTTGGACACTTATTCTGCCTTTCGTTGGTTTTGTCATCATCAGCATACTTTTCTTCATTTTCAAAGGATCCATCGCCAATTATTATTCGGCAAATTCGCCACTGATAGTCGATTACGTCAACCTATTGCTGCCTTTGACATTCTTTGCACTGTATATGACAGTGTTCGAGACCAACGCCAGTGTGCTGCTGCATATTGCAGTACCAAAGTTTGTACGTGAAGTGTTGATACGACTGCTCAATCTTATCTCCTATCTCCTCTACGGCTACGGGATTGTGTCGCTCGATGTATTTGTCATCTTGTTCTGTTCGTCGTATGCGGTGGCTACGATAGTCAACTTCTGCTATCTGATGACTTTGGGAAAGATTTCTTTTCGTTTGGATTGGCAGTTTGTTGACAAACGACTGCTTCGACAAGTACTCGTATATACACTCTTCATGACTGCCACAGTACTTGCTGGCAACATCAAACTATTCAACTCCATCTTCCTGGCCAAGGAGGGGTTGAAACTGGCAGGTATCTACACCATTGCTTGCTATATTGCCAATGTGATAGAAATCCCTTACCGATCATTGGGGGCAATCTCCAGCCCAATAATCTCTCAAGCGGTACAGGAAGGCAATATGGCCGAAGTAAACCGATTAGGACGGCAGGTTTCAACACATCAACTGCTCGTAGCCTCAATGCTGCTGTTCTTCATCTGGATTAATTTGGAGCCACTGTTTGCCATCATCCCCAATGGCGAGGAATATGTTTCTGGAATGGGAGTGGTGCTATTCCTCGGGTTGGCCAATCTGCTCAATTCCACACTGTGCATTGCCACCAATATACTTAATTTTTCAAAGCATTACGCTTTTTCGCTGCTCTTCATCTCACTGCTCACAGCTTCGGCCATACTGCTCAACCTTTGGCTCATTCCTCGATGGGGCGTTAGTGGGTCGGCGTGTGCCACATTGTTCGCCTACATCATCTATTTTGTACCCTTATTGACCTTGCTGTGGAACAAATTGAAAGTGTCGCTTTTTAATGGGAAACAACTGCAGATCGTAATGTTCACTCTCCTTCTCTTCGGACTGAACGGTTTGTGGAACTTCTTCCTCTCACCTCTATTTACCTTGTGTGGCACAGGTATAGGAATCGTATTGGTTGAAGCAGTGATTCGCACAGGCATCTTCGGAGTCCTCGCCCTTATCGCTCTCCGCAAAATGCACATCTCGCCCGAAGTGGATAAATTGTTGAAAGTAAAATGATGAACCAAATAGTCGATAATCCATATTTTGCCAAATTGGCACCCTACATATTCCCCCAACTGACCTTGGAGGAGGCCCGACAGATTGTACTCTCGTGCCGAAGCATAGAGGAGTTCCAACAAAAGGTAATGTATCCCGCCAGTTGTGCCGTCATCAAGCACAGCATGACTGCTTTCACCTATGACGGAGAGGAGTATCTGAAAGACTCCCGCCCCTGCCTGTATATCTCTAATCATCGCGACATCACCATCGATGCCATGCTGCTTCAGCACATACAGCTACATCACCACCGTCCCACATCTCACATTGTGGTTGGCAGCAACCTGTTTGAATTCCCCCTAATGGCACAACTGGCCAAAATCAACAAAATGTACGGCATCGGTCGCGGAGGCACCCCCCGCGAGTATTACGCCGTACTGATAGAAATGTCGCACAATCTGCGCCATTGGATAACCGAGTGCGGCGAAAGTGCTTGGATTGCACAACGCAACGGACGCACAAAGGACGGCCACGACCACACCGACCCCGCCCTATTGAAAATGATAGCAGCCAGCGGCAATCGCGACGATGTGGTAGCCTCGCTCTCGGCCATGAACATCGTCCCCCTTAGCATATCCTATGAATGGGAACCCTGCGGATGGCTCAAAGCCCGCGAAGTGTGCCTCTCAAAACAAGGCCCTTACAAAAAGGTTCCTGGCGAAGACACTCAAAGTGTTATCAGCGGCATCAGCGATTTCAAAGGGCGTGTACACCTCACCGTCTGCCGTCCATTGAGCACAGAGGAATTGACTGCCACCCGAGGCAACTTCGACACCGTAGCGGCACTCATCGACAGGCGTATCGCAGAAGGCTTTCACCATTGGCCCAATCACGCCATCGCTGCTGATATTCGACAAGGAAAAGTCGGTAAAACAGACCTATATACTCCTGAAGAGCGCAAAACGTTTGAGGACTATCTTGATGCCGCCGAGAAGAAATACGGCATGGGTGAAACGTTCCGCCAAACACTTTTGGACATCTACAGCCTTTAGCCACTTATTTTTTCTACGCTACACAATAATAATTAATAAAGTACGTTTTTGAATATTACAAAATAAAAAGAACATGTTAGACAAACTCGAAGCCATTTACGCACGCTACCAAGAAATCGAACAGCAGATGAACGACCCACAAGTCACTGCCGACATGAAACGCTATGTCAAACTGAGCAAGGATTACAAGGACCTCCAACCCGTCATCAAAGCCTACCACGACTATAAAGCCCTCCTCGACACCATCGCCGAGTGCAAAGAGCTGCTCAGTACTGAAAAAGACGACGAACTGCGCGAGATGGCCAAGATGGAACTCAACGAAAGTGTAGAACTCCGCGACAAGATGGAGGAGGACATCCGCATCATGCTCATCCCCGCCGACCCCGCCGATAGCAAGAATGCCGTAGTGGAGATTCGCGGTGGCACAGGTGGCGACGAAGCCTGCATCTTTGCTGGCGACCTCTTCCGCATGTACTCCCGCTTCTGCGAAAAGAAAGGCTGGAAAATAGACATCGTCGACTTCAACGAAGGCACCGCTGGCGGCTACAAAGCCATCACCTTCAACGTAACTGGCGAGAAAGCCTACGGCCTCATGAAATACGAAAGCGGCGTTCACCGCGTCCAACGCGTACCTGCCACCGAAACCCAAGGCCGACTCCAAACCTCAACCGCAGCCGTTGTCGTCCTGCCCGAAGCCGAAGAATTTGATGTCGAACTCAACATGAACGATGTCCGCAAGGACACCTTCTGTGCCTCTGGCCCTGGCGGACAATGCGTCAACACCACCTACTCCGCCGTGCGCCTCACACATATTCCCACAGGCATCGTGGTCTCGTGCCAAGATCAAAAATCACAAATCAAGAACCTCGAAAAAGCCCTCGTAGTGTTGCGTACACGACTCTACGAACGCGAGTACAACAAATACATGGAAGAAATGTCCTCCAAGCGGAAGACCCTCGTGGCCACGGGCGACCGATCCGAAAAAGTCCGCACCTACAACTACCCCCAAAGCCGCGTCACCGACCACCGCATCGGCTACTCCATGCACAACCTTCCCGCCTTTATGGATGGCGACATCGAAGCTCTCATCGAAGCCCTCCAACTCGCCGAAAACGCCGAAAAACTCAAAGCCTCTGTCGGTTGATATTACGTTGTAACAAGCCGAGGCAGAAGAGCAGCCTTGGAAGTCAAGTCTAACAACAATGCTGGGAATGTTGGGCTGACACTATTGAATTATCGCTTCGACCCTCAGATAGCCTTCATAGTCGGAGAAGATTGTCTCAACATCGATACAATCTTCTCCACCGATAACCGAACGCTCCTTGACAAAGTCCTTCACACGACAAGCGAGCGGACAGCCTTTCGTAAACTGATAAAATCAACAAAAATTGAGTAAAAATTTGTCATATTGAGAAAAATTCGTACATTTGCACTTCGGATTTTTCAAGAAAATCGGGAGTACAACTTCGGATTTTTCAGAAAAATCAGGAGTACAACTTCTATTTTTAATAGAAATAGCACTTCATCTCGGCATACGGGAGAGGTTTTGTGGGGCGAAAGTGAGGTGCTGTGATTTTTCTTTCAACAAAATTTTTTGAAGAAATTAGCATACAAATTTTGTCAATCAAAAAAAATGTTGTAATTTTGCATCCTCTTAGCATAGTGGGCGAAGGGCGTGCTACTTACCCGTTCAGACCTGAAGTTCAGTATGGTAAGAGGAAAACACAGCGTTGTGGGCTGGGGGCGAAAAGTGCAGATTTGCGTTATCCGTCACGCAGAAATGGCACCCGAAACCCGAGGTAGCAACAAAAAATTTATAAACAGAACATCATCGTTAAAATAAAAAATGAATACATTAAGTTACAAAACCATCTCCGCTAACAAGAACACCGTCCAGAAGGAATGGGTTCTCGTTGATGCCGAGAATCAGACCGTAGGACGTTTGGCCACGAGAGTCGCCAACATCCTCCGTGGCAAGACCAAGCCTTGCTACACCCCGCACGTTGACTGCGGCGACAATGTTATCATCATCAATGCCGAGAAGATTGTCTTCACTGGCAGAAAAATGACCGACAAGATCTACCAGCGTTACACTGGCTACCCCGGCGGCCAGCGCGAGACCACTCCCGCTAAGGTTTTGGCCACGCACCCCGAGCGCGTTCTCGAACACGCCATCCGCGGCATGCTTCCCAAGAACCGTCTTGGCGACGCTCTGTATCGCAACCTCTACATCTATGCAGGTCCCGAGCATCCCCACCAGGGTCAGAATCCCAAAGCAATCAATATTAACGACGTTAGATAATACAAGATATGGAAGTAATCAACACCATTGGTAGAAGAAAATGCTCCGTTGCCCGCATCTATATGACCCCCGGCACAGGCAAGATCATTGTCAACAAAAGAGACTACAAAGAATATTTCCCCACTGGCCCGCTGCAGTACATCGTCAACCAGGCCTTCCAGGTTGCCGACGCTGAAGGCAAATGGGACATCAAGGCCAACCTCGATGGCGGCGGAATCACCGGCCAAGCCCAGGCTCTGCGTATGGCCATCGCCCGCGCCCTGTGCGAAAACAACGCGGAAGACCGCACCGCTCTGAAGAAAGAAGGTTTCCTGATGCGTGACCCCCGTATGGTCGAGCGTAAGAAACCCGGTCAGCCCAAGGCCCGTAAACGCTTCCAGTTCAGCAAACGTTAGTATTTGCAGAGCTGCTGGTTACTTTGGATTATCCAGAAGTACCGACAGGGAAGTATATAAAAAATATAAGTTTAGAATCCAAATTGGCGAGAGATTCTGCCGTGTTGACAGTTCTGCTGCCTAAGGCAAAAGCAGAAAAACACGGCCCTATAAAAAGACTACTCGGCAATTGGTAATTTAGGAACGTAAACAAAAAAGAGAAACAATGACTGAATTAAAATTCGAAGAATTACTCGAAGCTGGCTGTCACTTTGGCCACCTCAAAAGAAAATGGAATCCCAAAATGGCTCCCTATATCTTCAAGGAGCACAACGGCATCCACGTGATTGACCTGCAGAAGACCATCGTCAAGGCTGACGAGGCCGCTGCTGCCCTCAAACAGATTGCCAAGAGCGGCAAGAAAGTCCTCTTTGTGGCCACCAAGAAACAGGCCAAGGACGTTGTCGCCGAAATGGCCAAGAGCGTCGATATGCCTTTCGTGACCGAGCGTTGGCCCGGCGGTATGCTCACCAACTTCACCACCATCCGCAAGGCCGTGAAGAAGATGAACAGCCTCGACCAGCTGATGCACGACAAGGATTTCAACAACATCAGCAAGCGTGAGCGCCTCCAGGTG
>JAZUFY010000080.1:0-19822 GCA_045640925.1 Bacteroidales bacterium | reverse complement strand
GATTGTGAGGGTGCCGGCGAGATGTTCCAGGTCACTACGCTGGATATGAAGAATCCTCCCCGCAAAGAGGACGGCAGCATTGACTACGACCAGGATTTCTTCGGCAAGCAGACCTCTCTGACGGTGAGCGGACAGCTCGAGGGCGAGCTGGGTGCCACGGCTTTGGGCAAGATTTACACTTTCGGCCCCACCTTCCGTGCAGAAAACAGCAATACGCCTCGCCACTTGGCCGAGTTCTGGATGATTGAACCCGAGATGGCTTTCTATGATATTGACGACCTCACCGCTTTGGAGGAAGAGTTCATCAAATATTGCGTGAAGTGGGCTTTGGACAATTGTGCCGATGATTTGCAGTTCTTGAACAACATGATTGACAAGGGTCTTATCGAGCGTCTGAAGAGCGTGGTAAACACCGAGTTTGTCCGCCTGCCTTACACCGAGGGTATCCGCATTCTTGAGGAGGCGGTGAAGAATGGTCACAAGTTTGAGTTCCCCGTCTATTGGGGTGTCGACCTGGCCAGCGAGCACGAGCGTTACCTTGTTGAGGAACATTTCAAAAAGCCTGTCATCATGATTGACTACCCAAAGGAAATCAAGGCTTTCTATATGAAACAGAATGCCGATGGCAAGACGGTGCAGGGCACCGATGTGCTTTTCCCGCAGATTGGCGAGATTATCGGCGGCTCGGTGCGTGAGGAAAGCTACGACAAGTTGATGAACCGCATCAACGAACTCAATATCCCCATGAAGGATATGTGGTGGTACCTCGACACCCGCCGTTATGGCACCTGCCCCCATGCCGGTTTCGGCCTCGGCTTTGAGCGCCTGATGCTCTTTGTGACGGGTATGGCCAACATCCGTGACGTCATTCCCTTCCCCAGAACACCCAAGACTGCCGAGTTCTAATTGATGACTACGGACGAACAATATATGCGCCGCTGCCTGCAGCTTGCAACCAACGGGTTGGGCCGAACAAGGCCCAACCCGTTGGTCGGCTGTGTGATAGTCAAAGAAGGCCGTATTGTGTCGGAAGGCTATCATCAGCAGCATGGACAGAACCATGCCGAGCGAAATGCGATATTGCGAGTCTTGGAACGTGGTGAAGGACAATTTTTGAAGGGTGCCACGCTCTATGTCAATCTTGAGCCATGCTCACATCAGGGGCTTACACCTCCCTGTGCCGACCTGATTGTGGAAAGCGGATTGGGCAGGGTGGTGTGCTGCAATGATGACCCCAACCCCAAGGTGGCTGGAGGAGGTTTTGCCAAACTGGAAGCCGCCGGTGTCGAGGTGGTGCGTCATGTTTTGGAGGCCGAGGGACGCGAACTCAATCGCTGCTTCTTTACTTTTATGGAGCAGCACCGACCCTACGTCATCCTCAAATGGGCAGAGAGCACCGATGGGTTTATGGCTCCCGAGCAAGAAGAATCCAAATCTTATTGGATTTCCACACCACGGCAAACCATGATCAGCCACAAGTGGCGTACCGAGGAAGCGGCTATCCTAGTGGGTTCGCAAACCTATCTCGACGACCACCCTCAGTTGACGGCCCGTTATTGGCACGGCAGCAATCCCACCCCTGTGGTGTTGGACAGGAGTCATCGTTTGACCGATGTCCCCGAACATTGGCTCCATTTGGATTGCCAAACTCCGCAAGAGGTGATGGATGCTTTGTATAAACACCAGTTGCAGTCGGTTATCATAGAAGGTGGCCGCAAAATATTGGATGCTTTCATTCAGGCGGGCATCTATGACGAGGTGCGGGTGTTTCGCAACAACAATGTTTTTTATCATTCCGGTCTTAAAGCCCCACAAATACCCCCATGTTCGAGGATACGTATCATACAATAGCGGCACCTTCGCAAGGACTGTACAAGGAGAAAGGCAGCAAGTTTCTGGCTTTCGCTTTCCCTGTTTCGACGGTTGAGGAGGTGAAGGCACATTTGGATGCTTTGCGGAAAGAGTATTTTGATGCCCGTCACCATTGCTATGCCTATATTTTGGGTGCCAACAAGGATGCCTATCGTGTCAACGATGACGGCGAACCTTCGGGCACGGGTGGCCGCCCGATCCATGGCCAGCTACTTTCCGCCGATTTGACCAATACCCTGATTGTGGTGGTACGCTATTTCGGCGGCATATTGTTGGGTGCTTCGGGTCTGGCCAACGCCTATAAGGCTGCTGCCCGCGATGCAATAACCAATGCCACCATCGAGGAACGCACAATTGATGTTGTTTATCGGCTGTATTTTGAATATGCGTTGATGAACGATGTTATGCGGATCCTCAAGGAACAGGGGCTGCAACCCCGCAACCAAATATTCAACCTTGACTGTCGGCTCGACATCAGTGTGCGACAGTCGCAGAGTGTCCGTGCCTACGACGCTCTCGCCAAACTTTACGAATTGAAGATAGAAACTATATGAACGACGATATACTCTCCCAACTCAATGAGGAGCAGCGCAAAGCTGCCGCATGCACCGAAGGCCCCGTGATGATTATTGCGGGTGCAGGTTCGGGCAAAACACGCACACTCACTTACCGCATAGCCCATCTCATCAATTTGGGCGTCGACCCTTTCAATATCTTGGCGCTCACCTTCACCAATAAGGCTGCCGCCGAAATGAAAGAGCGTATTATGAAGTTGGTGGGCAGCGAGGCCCGCAATATATGGATGGGCACCTTCCACTCGGTGTTTGCCCGCATCCTGCGTTCCGAGGCCTCCAAGTTGGGGTATACCAACACATTTACCATCTACGACAACGACGATAGCAAGTCGGCCATCAAACAAATTGTCAAAGGGCTCAATCTCGACCCCAAGACCTATAACCCTGGCTATGTGCTGGGGCGCATCTCTATGGCCAAGAGCAACCTCTTGTCGCCCGACGATTATGCCTCCAATCCCGAAATACAGCAAACCGACAAGGATTCGCACAAACCGATGATTGGCGAGATTTACAAGATTTACAATCAGCGTCTACGCAATTCCATGTCGATGGATTTTGACGACCTGTTGTTCAACATGAATATCCTTTTGCGCGACTTCCCTGAGGTACTTCTCAAATACCAAAATCGCCTCAAGTACATCATGGTGGACGAGTATCAGGATACCAACTATTCACAGTATCTCATCATCAAAAAGCTTGCCGCACGTTTCCAGAATATCTGTGTCGTGGGCGACGATGCCCAAAGCATCTATGCCTTCCGTGGGGCCAACATCCAAAATATTTTCAATTTCAAACGCGACTACCCCACCCTTCACCTCTTCAAGTTGGAACAGAACTATCGATCCACTCAAAACATCGTCAATGCTGCCAATTCCATTATTGCCAAGAATGTGGAGCAGATTGAGAAAGAAATTTGGACCGACAATGGTGTGGGCAACCGTATCAAACTTTTGATGGCTTCGGACGAGCGCGACGAAGGTCGCCAGGTGGCCGAATCTATCCAGGAGGCCCATATCGGTGATGATTTGGATTACCGTTCCTTCGCCATACTTTACCGCACAAATGTGCAGTCGCGCGCCATCGAAGAGGCTCTGCGGCGTATGAATATCCCCTACCGCATCTACCAGGGGCTCTCCTTCTACGGACGCAAGGAAATCAAGGATGTCCTGGCCTATATGCGTCTGGTGGTCAACAACTATGACGAAGAGTCGCTCCTGAGGGTGATAAACTATCCCCCGAGGGGCATAGGCCAAACTACTATTGATCGTATGCGTCTCGCTGCTGCCGACAACGATGTGGCGGTGTGGACGGTGATGGAGAATCTCCCTTCATTTGGTTTGGCTATTAACGGCCCTACCATGCAGCGTATTGGCGATTTCATGATTATGATTAAGCGTTTCACGTCGCTGCTGCCCACGATGAATGCTTACGATTTAGCCAAACAGATTGTTTACAATTCGGGAATAATCAATCTGCTGCGCAACGATGACGACCCCGACAACGCCAACCGTATCGAGAACATCGACGAGCTGCTCAATGGTGTGCAGGAGTTTTGCGAGAAGGAAGACCAGTTTGTTGATGAAGTTGATGGAGCTCCACAACAGCAAGGCCTCCGCACACTCGACCAATTCTTGCAGCAAGTTTTGCTACTCACTTCCGAGGATAAAGGCGAGGACAAGGAAGCCGACAAAGTGTCCATGATGACCATCCATGCCGCCAAAGGGTTGGAGTTCCCATACGTCTATGTGGTGGGTATGGAGGAGAATCTTTTCCCCTCGTTTATGTCCATCTCCTCACGCCAGGAGTTGGAGGAGGAGCGCCGTTTGTTCTATGTTGCGGTGACCCGTGCCGAGAGACAGCTCACCCTCTCGTATGCCACTTCGCGCTATCAGTATGGCAATTCTTCGTGCCAGGAAATGAGCCGTTTTGTTGATGAAATCGACCACAGGTATATTGATATGCCTGTCCATTCCCATACCTTCCCCAAGGTGGGCGAGCTGCCCAAGGCTTTTGCACGCCGAACCTCGGCACCGATACAAGAACGCAAACCGCTGAAGAAGGTGCAACCCAAATCCGCTGCCCCACAAGGCCCCACGCAGATGAATCCTCCCGCAGCCATCAATTCTATTCAGGTGGGTATGCGGGTGGTTCATGCAAAATTCGGAGTAGGCAAAGTACTCAACATCGAAGGATCGGGTAATGAGCGCAAGGCTGTCATCTTCTTCGAAAATATTGGTAACAAGACGCTGATGTTGGCTTTCGCTAAATTGGCCATAGTGGAGTAGGAGGAAATTATGCGGACAGTTATTCAACGTTGCACACGGGCTTCGGTCACCATTGCAAGCAACCTCAAATCGGAGATAGGCCCAGGCATGATGATTCTGCTGGGCATTGAAGATGCCGACACCGACGAGGATATTGACTGGCTTTGTCGCAAGATTGTGGCCATGCGTATTTTCAACGATGCCCAAGGGGTGATGAATCTGCCCATCACCGAGGTTCCCGATAGCGGGATACTGCTTGTGAGCCAGTTCACTTTGATGGCCAGTACCAAGAAAGGTAACCGCCCCAGCTATATCCACGCCTCCAAGCCCGACTTCGCCATCCCCATGTATCAAAAATTCATCGCCCGACTCACTCAGGAATTCGGCAAAGAAATCAAGACTGGTGAATTTGGTGCCGATATGCAGGTGGAACTTGTCAACGATGGCCCTGTGACCATTTTGATGGATTCCAAGAATCGAGTGTAGCACTAAAGGGGAAAGACCCTCAAAATTTGTGTACGCATATCCAGTGTTTGTATATTCAGAGCGACAAGTGAGCCTGGTAATTGTGTCCTTTGTGTCTCTAAACTGTCCTCAAAGGGACTTGGATGTCTTATGGAAGATGCAGAGCACTATCAAACTGGCGACAAGGCCATAGTAAACTGCATCGGCTGGGAGAGCCAAGGCTTTGGCGAGAAGCATGGCTGCTGTGCCCGCCACCATGGCTGGCACAACTCCTTGGGGTTTGAAATGGCCTGGCAGAAACAGGGCAAAACTCAGAGGGAAAAGTAGTGCCACTGCCCGCAATCCTAACGAGAGGAAGCCCAAATCGTTGATGAAGGCGCCTTTGACCGACAAGGCCACCACTACGGCCAGGAGCAAGAGTCCGGCGATAGTCAGCCGCATCTGCGTCAGCGGTGAGAAGCGTCCACGCAGTTTGGCACTTCGTATGCCTAACCTGGCACACAGGGTGCGCACATTGGAGAAGATGTCGCGTACAACAATTGTGGAGGCCCCCAGCACCAAGCCGCTTCCACAGCCAAGGATGTTGATGAGCATGGCGCCCAGTACTATGCCGCCAAACCAGGCGGGAAGATGGTTGAGGATGAAGGCAGGGAAGGCCTGCATGGAGGAGGCTATCACCCCTATGCCTTCGGGAAGGGTTTGCCCCGAGGCTTGAAGCAGCGAAAGTTCTTCCTCGGTGACGTAATGCCCACGCATATACATGCCCACCAAAGTGCACGCTGCTCCGATAAAGGGGATAAAAAAAGCACAATAGAGGGCCCCACGGCGGGCCTTGGGGGTGGAGGCTGCCGACCAAATGCCTTGTGCGTAGGTTTGGGTGGAGACCACCCCCAGCATCAGCGACAGACATCCTCCGATGTCTTTCATGGGACCTCGGGCCAGCATGTTGCCATAGCGGCGGTGGATGCTCTCCACATCAACAATTTCATCAGAGACAGCCCCCATATCGGGGCCCGTAAGGAGACTTTCAATGCTGCCTTGAATGCCGTGGAGTCCTCCGCCCAGCTGCCACACGATGACACCTGCGGCCATAGAGCAGCCATAGAGCAGCACCAGTTTGATGATGCCTCCGGCTCCGGCGCTTTTGATGCCTCCAAAGAGCACCAGCAGCATAATGAGGATGCCGCTGATTATTGCCGCCCAAACGATGGGGATGTGGAAAAGGCTGGTGACCATGGCTGAGGAGGAGAGTACCTGCGACATGATGCTGATAAAGATGCCTATGAGGAAGAGCACAGAACCCACTGTTTCGGCTTTGCGGCCATACTCGTGCGAGACAATCTCCATCAAAGTGGTGCAGCCGCTACGACGGATGGGCCCCGCATAAAACACGCCCAAGGCCACCGCTCCCAGAGCTGCCCCGATGGTGAACCACCATGCCGAGAGGCCGAAGCTGAAAGCGAGTTGGGCCGTGCCTATGGTTGACTGACCTCCGACAAGGGTGCCCAAGATGGCTCCACAAACCATCCAGCTGCCCGAGTTGCCGCCTGTGGCGAAACTCTTGGCATCCTTGACTTTGCGACCGGAAAACCAACTCACCATCAGCAACAGGCCGATGGTGAGCAGGATTCCTATAATATGAATAGGTGTTAGCACTATTTGGCGTCACGGCCAGCGCGGATAGCGGCGATGTTGGTGTTGACAACAGCCTCACCCTTGCGACCAAAGATGTTCTGGATAGCTTTCTCCAATTCGGAGAATTCGATTTCGAGATAAGGAGCAGCAGCACCCAAGAGGACCATGTTGCCACGGGCGTTGATCTGCTTGGCAATCTCGTTGGCGTTGAAGCTGACGCACTTTTTGAGTTTCTTCAGCTCGGCGTGGACCTTCTCAATATCGGGATAGTTCTTGATATTGATGAAGGGGTCGCTGTTGGTGATGACGCAACCATCGGGAGCCAGGAAAGGCAGATAGCGCAGGGCCTCCATGGGCTCGGAGCTGAGGATGATGTCGGCCTTGCCTTCGGGGATAACATCGGCGAAGATGGGCTCGCTGCTGATGCGAAGGTGCGAGAAAACGCTACCGCCACGCTGCGACATACCGTGAATTTCACTCTGTTTGACGTTCATGCCCAGATTCAAGGCTGCGTCACTTATGATTTTGGCTACGGAAACGATACCGTCACCGCCTACACCGCAAAGTATGATGTCTTTTTTCATGATTATTCTATATTTGTGTGAAATGTGAATTGTAAAATGAGTGCTTTCTTTTCACTATTCACAATTTCACTGATTAATTATTCTTCAAAGCAATGCGTTTCTTGTTCTCAACGATGCAGACACGCTGCGGGATGATGACGCTGACACCATCGTAAGCGATTTCCTCTTCGAGAATTTTGACGAACTCGTCGTGGTTCTTGGGCAGAGGAACGATGCTGCGGATGTGGTCGGGGTCGACACCGAGGCCGATGCAGATGTTGCGGATTTTCTGATTGGCGCTGGAGGGCTGACCACCGGTCATGGCGGTGATGTCGTTGTCGAGAATCATGATGATGACGTTGGCCTTCTCGTTGACGCAATCCAAAAGGCCGGTCATGCCGCTATGGCCGAAAGTACCGTCGCCGATAACAGCGATGGAGGGGAAGATGCCCATTTCGGAGGCACCCTTGGCCATGGTGATGGAGGCACCCATGCAGACGGTGGTGTTGATGGCACCCATGTTGAAACCGAGGGTGTAGCATCCGATGTCGCCAAAGACACGGCCATGCTCGTATTTCTTCATCACATCGACCACAGCGGTGTAGCTGTCGACGTGGGGGCAACCCTGACAGAGGGCGGGAGGACGGTTGGTGACCACCTCGGGCACTGCGGGGCCATTTTCAACTTTCATGCCGAGGGCCTTGGCAACCTTTTCGGCGTTCATTTCGCCATCACGACGGATGGTCTCGTCCAAACGACCATGGACGGGCTTGCCTTTGCCGAGGCAGCCTTTGATCTGCTCCTCAACGAAGGGCTGGCCGTCTTCGAGCACCAGGATTTCGTCGCACTCGTCATACAGTTTGCTGAGCATGGCAGTAGGCAGAGGATACTGGGTGATCTTGACCACGGGATAGGGGCATTTGCCGCCAGGGAAATTCTCGAGGAGGTAGTTGTAGGCGATACCAGTGGTGACGATACCACGGCTCTTATCGGTGCCCGGGATATACTGGTTGTAGCCGCTCTCTTCCGAAGATTTTTCGAAAACGGGCTGCTTGTCGATCAGGTCGCGATAGAGGCGCTTTGCATTGACGGGCAGTAGTACGAAGCTCTTGGGGTCGGAGGGGTAGTTGATTTCGTTCTGAGGCAGGGCGGCACGGCGCTCAACACCGGCACGGCTGTGGGCCAAACGGGTGGGGATGCGGAGCAGGATGGGGGTGCCCATCTTCTCGCTCATCTCGTAACCGGAGAACACCATATCGTAAGCCTCCTGCTGATTGCTGGGCTCCAGCATGGGGATCATTGCCCAGTGACCGTAGTAACGGCTGTCCTGCTCGTCCTGCGAAGAGAACATGCTGGGGTCGTCGGCCACAACGATGATGACACCCTTGGTGCCGATGATGGCTGCATTCATGAAGGGGTCGCCACAAACATTCAAACCCACATGCTTCATGCAGGTCATGGCGCGCTTGCCACTATAAGCCACACCGATAGAAGCCTCCAAAGCGGTCTTCTCATTGGCACACCAATTGGCGCGGATGCCCTTCTGGGCAGCCTCTTTGGATTTTATCACATATTCTGTAATCTGGGTGGAGGGAGTACCAGGATAACTATTGATGGCACTACCGCCTGCATCAATAAATGCTTGAGCGATTGCTTCGTCGCCCAGTAAGAGTAACTTAGACATAACCAATATTTTATATTTATATTATTTTATATTTGATTTTGCAAAGATAACAATAATATTTGGGATAAGCAAATTTTTAACTATTTCAACCTTTTCATACACTCATTTTGCCACCACTTTTTGAAGCCAATTCCCCAATATTTCCAAGGCTTTCAAGGCAGGCGACTGACCCGATTCGGCATACTCCTCCACGGCCCCTGTCTTGCACTCTTGGAAAAGGTGGTTCATGTTCATCAGCGTGACCGTTTCTGCATTTATGCCCTTTTGTTCACACACACGCTCTATTGCCGAGAGATGCGTCCCCGCATTCACTTGGCAGTCGAGCGCCCCATTCATAGCCATCAGCGGACACCTCATCTTGGCAATATATTCGAGAGGATCCAAATTCAGCAACACCGCAACGTAAGGTTGCGACATCTGCAATGCCCAGCCGTAGCACTCCATGGTGGTGAGGCATATCTGCTGTTTCTGCTCTTTGGTGAGGTCTTTGTTGTGCCGTTTCATCAAAGGAAGCAGAGCCTTGTTCAGCTGTTTCACTCGGTCGGTGGAATCCTCAAGATGGCTTGCACGATATTCAGCCACAGAATCAATCGTGGTAAAAGCATCACGCATGAAGGCCAAGCGGATGTTTATCAAACTGTCGGACACTCCTTGAAGATGGAATATCTCATAATTCTGCTCCAAAAGTGTCTGCCTCATGGTTTTTCCAGGGCCGGCCATCATCACCACAAACCCCACTTCGGGGTCTTTGGCAGCTGCCATGGCGGCAAGCAAGCCCCCTTCGCTGTGTCCCACTATGCCCACCTTTTTCGCATCAACAAAAGGCTTTTTGCGCAAAGCAGATACAAGAGCATTTACATCCTGTGCCAAATCGTGAGGGGTGACATCGTCGAAGAGGCCTGTAGAGCCACCTATGCCTCGATCGTCGCAGCGAAGCACCACGAAGCCCTGCTCCGACAAATATTCCGCTATCACCTTGAAAGGACGATGTCCGAAAATCTCTTCATCGCGGTCCTCCAATCCCGAACCCGTGACCAAAACCACGGCAGGAAAACCCTCTTTGGGTTGCGAGGCTTGGGGCACAGTCAAAGTGCCCGCCAACACATATTCCCTCCCTTGTGCGTCCTTCAAAGCAAACACCTCCTCATGCTCGGTGAAAGATTGTGCGAACATCACCGACACCAAAAGCAGATAACCAATCAAAGCAAACGTTCTCTTAACCATAACAGCCCTACCTCCACCGTATAGATTCAATAATATGGTCAATATCGGCCTGGATAAAGTCCAGCACAGGTGCCAGAGAGTCGTTATTTGGGGTGCAATTCACAATAAACGACCCACGAAGGAAATGGCTGCTGCTATCGGTGAGCCAAAACTGATAAGTGCTGGCCACATTCTGCCCCTTCAGGTGATAGGTTGTGCCATAAAGCCGATGTGCCGCATCCACAAACTTATTCTCATCCATACCCGTCGAATGGTCGAAATGGGTCTCAGAATACTGATATGCCGTATCCACCTGTCCCCGAAGGTCCTCCAAACCACGGATAGGCTTATAGGTCAGGAACACAAACCCCTTGTATTTCGGATAAACAACATCAAACCACTTTTCCCCTCTGCGGGCATTCAAACGATTGCCGTTAGTGTCTACATATACCGCCTCTTTCCACTCCACCACAGCATCCTTGCTGCACTCGAAAGTGAAAGGCAAGGCGGTCGTATCATACACCGTATAAGCATGTTGCGGCATATCGATACGCAGATATGCCCGAGGCTTGGGGGTGGCATTATCCCCACCGCACGAAGCCATCAAAACCATAGCCGCAACAGCACAAACGCAAGAAAACATTATTCTCTTCATACCATCAAAATTTCTTGCAAAATTACAAAAAATAATCCGAATTGCAAATTATCAATTAAAAAGTCGTATTTTTGCAGCCGATTATGACAAGATTGGAATATTGGATTCACGCTCAAACGCAATATCGTGTGCACTCTCCGTTCATATTTGATATGTATCGGAAAGTGCTCTTCGCCCGTCTCGACAAAGTTGTTCGCAAAGAAGTATGCTCCAACGTAACCGACTGGCGAGACCGACAATACCACGAAATAGTATACAAACTCCGCGACCATTACCACCTCACCGTCGAAAGCTACGACAACGATGAAGCCGTCCTCTCGGGCGACCCCGACACCTTCGGCCAAGTCAAAATCATCCGTCGTCCCCACATTTGTCATGCCCGCGAACTCCGCTGGCAGGCCCAGCAAGACAACACCAAATACCGCGTCAGCATCGACCTCTACGACACCGGCCTCCTCCTCAACAACCCCAAGCTCCACCCCCAAAAGTTCCTGCTGAAATAGTTTTTTGCGACATTCCTCCCTCCACAACAAACCCCACACATCAAACAATCGTTATTGATGTGTGGGGTTATAGCACCTGATGGTAAGAATGTCCCTTGTGACAAGCCAAGTTGCAAAAATTCTTATACCTGATGGTTTTGAATTAGCTACTTAGAAATGCCGTCAATTCACTTTGAGGATTCATCAATCTCCCAAGTATTCGTAAGAATATAGAGGCGAAGAATCTCCTCTATATTTTATGACAGGATAACCCTTGTCATTATACTTATCTGAATAAACTGAATTATTTCCAACTGAATTATTCATCTTAACTATATTGTTCTTTGAAAGTAATAATGGACTGTCTACCAGCCCAACTATCATAGTAGGGAAATAGAATTCGAAAGCACCATAAAAAGGATTGTTATAACTATCATAAGTAAAGTCATAAGTTCGTGTGACGGGTTCGGATCCGTTAAACTGTCTGAAACATTTGCAACTGATAATATTTTCTCCCTCCCAAGTGAAACTGTATACAAACTGTCCTCCTCTCTTTACATATGTTTCACTTCTTATCGAACTGATTTTACCAACTTCATAATCAAATTCGTAAATTCCTGCAAGAGCCCCATTCGCAAACCATTCAATTTTGGAGAGACTTGTTCTGTCGTAATAATACACCCAAGAACTCACCAACTTGTCCCCATCATATTCATCAGCCCTATAAAGCCTATCATCTTGATAGGTATAGGTAAGATAGCTCCTCCAAAATCGGAGTTCTTTCAATTTGTTGTCATCCCATATCCATTCTTCTTCTAAGTATAGATTTTCGGAGGAGGGTTCGTGGCAATAAACCTTGCTAATCTTCACGTCTGGATTCCAAACACCGGCCCGCCGCATATTAGATAGTTCCTCGTGGTCTTTGTCTTTTTGGCAAGATGCCACACCTGCAAGCACCATTACGGCTGCAAGAATATAAAAAAGTTTAATTTTTATTTTCATTTTTCAGTAAATTTTATATGCTGCCTACTCTTTTCGGTTTTCAGCTTTCCCGTGGGTGCCACTCGACTCAAAATTTACGCACATAAAAAAGCGTGGCACTTTTCGCTTTCATCGGGTTCCTTGAGGTCTTCGACTACCTATGACTATCCTGATTACAACGAGTAAAGCCCACGCCTTGCAGCGGGAGCATCGTTACTTTACTCTGGATAGTTATCTTTAGAGTTGTCGAAGTTCCAAGGAGACCCAGTGTCAAGCTACTTTGCTTTTCCTATATGTCTTACAATGTGCGTATCAGCATTATAAGCTGTGCTTCATCGGCATTGTTTTTAGTTAATAATTCCGTGATTTGATTTTGCAAATATACGACTTTTTTCAAAAATAGCATCCGAAAATGAAAAATATGTTTCGCTCTAGTTTGATTTAAGACTGATTTTTTATCAATAGAGGGATTGCTGGCCGCATAGGGATTGCCGAGCAGGTTACCTCAAAGACTGCTGACACGACCTGCCTCAGTACGGCTTCTGCCTTTTCAGCCAGACCTCCCTTCTTGCGTTCCAACTCGTTGTTCCATGTCAGGTAGTTGTTCAGATACTTGGATGAAACACCTTTGAACTGTGAAAGGAATTCTTTTAACCTGGAATGGTATGCGTTGAGGTGCTGGATGTGATATATGCCCTTCACGGTTCTTTTTCCTCCTTTGATTTGAACTAGTGAAATTCCATTCTCCTTCGCGAATCTTCTATATGAGGACTCCTCGTCCGTGCATAGAGTGGCCTCTTGAGACAGGTAATTGGAAAACTGATTTTGGAGCATCTTGACCAATGTGGATTTGCCACACTGTCAGGAGCCTAAAATGACGACTGCGGGGAAGAATGTCAGCAGTTTGATGATTTCTGAAGAAGCATTGCGTGCTACCATAGTATTGATATTTATTTTGTTATAGTTTGTCTTTGCAAATCGAAAGTCTGACTTTCGATTTGCAAAGATATGAAAAATTTGTTGATTGCGGTGAAAAAAGTGATTGATGTTTTCTTCGGCATCATTCTAAGGCAAGGAAAAACTTCCCCCTCCGACCCAGATCCTCCCAAATGCTTCTGGATTGACCAAGGTATGACCTAGGATTGACCTAGGACTAACCTTGGTGTTATACCTAGGTCATACCTAGGTCATACCTAGGTCACTTGTTCCTTTCTTCAAAGGTTGTTATAGGGTTATTGCTTGTTGATCCGCCTCCACTCTTCGCCGAGACCTTTGTCGTAGTTGTCTTCAAACAGCACCACGTCGCGGTGGGAATTGGGGATGGTTTCAATGTCGGGGCTGCCTACAATCAGGGGGTCGCACAGCCGTTCATAGCAGCCGATACGGTCGTGGAAGCATAGGAAGAGGTCGTCGGGTTGGAAAGTCCGCACAAAGTGGTTCCAGTCGATGGGCGAAGGAAGGAGGCAGCGGGGGATTCCTCCGACGGGGGTGAAGTCGACGACCTCGTAGGAGTCATCCTGCATCTGGAGCAGCCTCCCATAATAGCGGCGTTCACGGACCTGCTCCATGCTGTAGAAGAGCATGTCGGAAACGATTTCGTTTTTGTCGTTATCATCATAAAAACTTATGCCATAAATATTTACAGCATCGCGTTTATCCTCGAAACAAACAATGAGGTTTACTGAGATGCCACACAAAAAGTCGTCCACGATGATATTGTCCTTGGGGTTGGTGCCCTCGTGGCGGAAATAGCGTTGGAGGACTCGGCGGGCTTGGAAGTCGTCTTGGTAGGGCTCGCCAGCCGACTGGCACAGGTCTTTGACAAGTTCTTCGGCATAATCGAACGCCTGTTTTCGAGCCGTGAAGAGGTCTTTGTCGTGGAAATCTTTGACTGTGTGTCGGATGTTCCGTTTCATTTGCTGGCTGATGTCCTTCGTGGGGTCGATAGGGCTTTCCCAGAGGAGGGTGTCTACTTGGTAGAAAATCTTGAATGAATCGTCTTTTTTCATGACAGAAAGTATTGTTAGGATTGATATATAACGGAATAGGTGTTTGGACGGCCTTCGATGGCTGAGACCGTGATGATGGTGCCCTCGTGGGCATGGTTGAGCTTGTGCATGGCGGTGAGGCCGTCGATGCGTCCCACCTGGTTGTGCATGTGGCTGACGAACCCGATGCCGCTGTTGTCGATCAAGGTAACCTCATGACCTGGAGAGGGGAATTTGTCGCGAAAGGCTGCAGCGATACGGATGATGCCATGTTTTACTTCGATAAAGGATAAGGTCTTGGTAAACATAAAGATAAGTTTTTGTTGGTTAATATTCTTGTTACTTTTCAATTTGCAAAATTATAGCCACATAATGCGAAATCATTGCAGAATGGAAAAAAGTTTGTATCTTTGCAAAAAATATTAACCAATCAAACACTATTATGAAAGAAACAGACAAAAAAAACGGGTGTAACAAAAATTGTATTCACAAAGTGACAACCACGTTTACCAATAAACTTGAAAATGCCTTTAAGGGATTAGAAAAATCTTACAATTCAATATTTAAAGAGTGTTTTATTCCAACTCGAGATGAGATTGGCTTCACGGAGCGGAATCTAACTTTTTATTTCTGCCAATCGTATAAAAACGAAAATCGCAATTCGATAGTCTGGCAAGAAATGCCTATTAAAGACGAACATCAACATTTAGACAGCATCATTCTTGATTTTGACGAAAAGGAAGAATACATTCATGTTTGTCTTATTGAGTCAAAACGTATTTATAATGAACATTATGTCGGGGTCGATGTTGAAAAAGATGGACGCTGTAGTATCAAGGATCCACAACCAGATCATGGGACTTTAGAGAAAGATCGTAAACGCTTAAACGGAATTATCAACAGAATTGTTAATGACAATAATAAGGAATGTGAGATACCTGGTTTAAGCGTCTTTGAGGGTAAGAAAAAGAAAACAGTTTGTTTCCATATAGTGCAGCTTGCAAGCCTTGAACACAAGAAAAATAATTTAAAGCCAACGTTTGATAGGCGCAAAGAAAGTATAAAATATTTTATCAGTGAAAAAAAATTTGCTATAACTAAAGATGCTTATATTGATTTAGCAGAAAAATCCAATGATTATAAGGGGCTATATCTATATATGTTAGTCGACCCACAATTAGAACAATAACACCACGTAACTTTGTTGACTTACATTTGAGATTGTGTCGGATTGAAAAATCCGTCACAATCAACTATCAGGATTTTTGCTATGCACTGATAAAAGTGCACATTTTTTAGTACATTTTGAAAAAAGTTTGTATTTTTGCACTTGGAAACAATAACAATTAGACAAGACGGTTGTTTTTTAGAACAAGGAAATGACACCACTGAATAGATATATCTGGCTGGTTGACACCCTTTGCCGAGCAGGGGAAAGGGGGTTGACTTTTGAGGAAATCAACCATAAGTACCGCTATGCTGACAGCATTTCGGGCGGAGGGGAGTACCCTTTGCGCACGTTCCATGACCATAGGAGAGCCATTGAAGAGGTCTTTGGAATTGAGATTGCCTGCAACAAGTCGGAAAACCGCTATTACATCCGAGACAACGAGGATGTGCGAAATCCGAGTTATTTCCGCAAATGGCTGTTGGAGAGCATTTCTCTGAACAATATCATCAGCGAGAACGACAAACTGCGAGACAGAATTCTGCTTGAGAATATTCCATCAGCCCAACCTGCTTTGATACCTCTGCTGAATGCTATGCGCTGCAACGAGGTGGTCTCGTTTCAATACGTTTCCTATCAGAGCGGTACAGCGCATCGGGTAGAGGCATTTCAGCCCTGGACGCTGAAGGTGTACAAACGACGTTGGTATGTGTATGGGTATACCGAAGGCAAGGGCAACCGAATTTACGGGTTGGACAGGATCAGTCAGACTTCGCCGACAGGGTCTTTCTTTCAACTGCCAGCCGACTTTGATGCGGAGCGAGTTTTTGCAGGGACGTTTGGGGTGTATGTGGCTGTGGAAGAAAAAGTTGAAAAGATAGTGCTGCGTGTGGATGAAGAGCAGGCTAAGTATCTGCGAAGTTTGCCGCTGCACAAGTCGCAAGAAGAAATCGAACATAATGACGACTACTCGGTTTTTGCCATTTATGTCACTCCGACTTACGATTTGAAACAGGAAATACTGTCTATGAACAATCATTGCGAAGTGCTGGCCCCTATATCGCTTCGACAAGATATTGCAAAGATACTCAGTGAGATGCTGGAGAAATATAATTGAGCTTTTTTGAAGAAAGGCTCTTCACGGTCAATTATCAAAATTCTTTCCTGGGAGCATGGGGACGAATTTCGCATCGCCTTTGCACTCTTGGCGCCATTGTTCGGGCGATTCTCCATCTTTATATATTCGGTACATCTTCTGATTGGTCTCTCCCACTGGTATCACCATGATGCCGCCTACTTTCAACTGTGCCATCACTTCGGTGGGAATGAAGGGGGCCCCGCAGGTCACTATCACTCGATCATAGGGGGCATAGTTGACCTCAGTGATGCCCTTGAAGCCGTCACCCAAGAAACATTTGGCCGTATAACCTTGGCGGCGAAGTAGTTCCTTTGTTTTAACGAAGAGGGTGTGCTGTCGTTCGATGGTGTATACGCGCATACCCATCTCACAAAGTATGGCCGTCTGATAGCCGCTTCCTGTGCCTATTTCGAGCACTTTCATCTCGGGTTGCAGGCTCAGCAGCTGGGTCTGCAAGGCCACTGTGGCAGGAGCCGAGATGGTTTGGTCGCAATCTATCTTTATAGCCCTGTCTATGTCGTAGAGGAGATTGTCCAGCAGGGTTTCGGGGCAGAACAATTGCCTCGGCAGACGCTCCATCACGGCGAGCACCCGCTCGTCCTTGATGCCACGTTCCGAACGCAGACGTTGGCACATCTGTCTGCGCCAAGCAGCATATTTTGGGGGTTCAATCATCGTGTTTCCAACCTTGTGCCCTTAATTCGATGGTGCTGTTCTGGGGTGTCACCATCACCGCAGGAGTCCCCTCTTCGGTGATATGGCCGATGATGTGCACCTCTTTGCAGTCCTTTAACTTCTCATAATCTTTCTGAGCAATGGTGAAGAGGAGCTCGTAATCCTCGCCACCATTCAGCGCGTTGCTCACGGGAAGCATATTTTGACTCATCTCCGAACATACGCGAGTAGTCTGATAGTCAATCGGCAGCCGCTCCTCATAAACCTCGCAGCCACACTTGCTCTGCTTGCAGATATGGAGCAGTTCGCTGGCCAAACCGTCGCTCACATCAATCATCGATGTGGGCACAATATCCTTCTCGGCCAGGAGCTTCACGATATCCATGCGGGGCTCAGGCTTCAGGTAGCGCTCCAGCACATAGTCATAGCTGTCCAAATCGGGCTTGAAATTGGGGTCGGCCTGATAAGTCACCTTCTCGCGCTCCAGCACCAACAAACCGCTGTAGGCACTGCCCAAATCACCGCTCACGCAAATCAGGTCGTGCAGTTTGGCACCGCAGCGATAGACAATCTTGTCGCTTTCCACCTCGCCTACGGCTGTGACATTTATCACCATACCTATGCGGCTGCTCGAAGTGTCACCGCCCACCAAATCAACATCATAGCGGTCACAGCAAAAACGGATGCCGGCATAGAGTTCCTCCAAAGCCTCAACCGAGAAACGATTGCTCACAGCCACACTCACCAGCACCTGCTTAGGGGTGGCGTTCATAGCGCAGATGTTGCTCAAACTGATGGCCACGGCCTTATATCCGAGATGCTTGAGAGGCGTATAAGTCATGTCGAAATCTATCCCCTCTACCATCATATCGGTGGTTACAACCATTTTCTTTTTGCCCGTGCCTATCACAGCACAATCGTCGCCCACACCCTTCACCGTACTTTTGTTAAAACGTGTGAAACCATCGGTGAGACGGTCAATGAGAGCAAATTCTCCTAAAGTTCCGAGCTCTGTACGGCCCTCTTGATATTCTAATTGTTCCAATTTATTTTTAGCGAATAGTGAATAATCAATAAATTACAATGCCGAAACGTGCAACATTGCAGTTGCAAATATACATATTTATTTCAACATTGCGAATATTTTTTTCAAAAAGCAAATTTCGGCGAGAATACGGCTGCGCAATGACCTCAGAGGGGAGGCCCCATAAAGAAATCGCAGAGCCCGGGCAGGACTCCCATTTTTTTTATATTGCTGTCCGATAAAAAAAGGAAACGCATAAAAAGGATTTTTTCATCATCACTAACACAAAGGGCTGAATTTCCAAAACGGAAATCAGCCCTTATTTTTCGTCTTCAAAAAAAGTTTTAGCGGACAACAAAATTATATTTTTAGATTCAGTCCTACGAAATAACTTCTTGGTGTGAATGGGCCGTATATATAGCCTGCATCTTTGTTCATGCCTCGATCTATGTCGCTTTGGTAATGGTCCAAAAGGTTCTTGACACCAACATTGACCTCTAATGAGTAGTTTCTGTAAATCGGTATTGAATAAGCCAGTTTGAAGTCCCATTCAAAGAATACCGGTGTTACCATCTCCACGTCATTTGGCACATAGCCAGCGTAGTGTGGCACCAACATGCTGCCAGTCACCTTGCCATTTGTCGTGATAGAGAATCCATTTATGGGACACACATTAACGATAAAAAATCCGTAATGATCGGGGGTGCGGAACATGCGTCTTTGTGGTGCCACCGTGGGGCTCCACTGAAAATCATTGACGTAGCGGCTTTGCTGGTAGGTGTAGCCTAACTGCAACGTGAACAGTTTGCCGTAAGCCATCTGGCCTTCTATGTTTACGCCAGCCACACGTGCCCCGGAAGTGTTGATGCGGGTGAGCAGCAGGTTGCCAAGTTCGTCGTGTCCATCCTCGCGCAGGGCGAAAACATTGTTCAGTTGCGTAAAAAAGCCTTCTGCGGTGAGGTTCATGTCGAATTTTCCTACAGATTTATACCAGTCGGCACTGAGTGTGACTGAGTGACTCCGCTCCTCTTTAAGGTTTGGATCAAGTGATATAAGTTGCACCTCGCCTCCTACCGCTCCCACATGCAAATCCTCGTCGTATGTCTGAGGAGCGCGATAGCCACTGGCATACCCAACACGCAGAATCAATGGCTCGACAGGCGTGTAACGCACACTGGCACGTGGCGTGAAAATAGGTTTGCTGAGCATGTTATGCTTTTCCAGACGTCCACCAATCAATACTGACCACTGTGTGTTCTTCCATTCGTTCTGCATGTATCCGCCATACAGGTGAACCATCTGCCAAAGATCTCGGTTGTAACCTAAAATTTGGTCATGAAGTTGGTTGTACGAATATTCCACGCCTGCACTCAAATCGGCAGGCATTTTTCCGCATTGGTAGGAAAAACGGTATTGTCCGCCCACTACCGTCGTGATGTCTTTCGACTGG
>JAZUFY010000079.1:0-5201 GCA_045640925.1 Bacteroidales bacterium | reverse complement strand
TAATTGTTTTTATTAATAATTCAATATAATACTACAGCGGGATGTTGCAGTGCTTCTTCATCGGCAGGGTGTCCTTCTTGGTGGCAAGCACCTGGAGAGCGCGGATGACGCGGAAACGGGTGTTGCGAGGCTCGATGACATCGTCGATGTAGCCGTACTTGGCAGCGTTGTAGGGATTAGCAAACTGGTCGTTGTATTCCTTCTCCTTCTGGGCGATAAACTGGGCCTTCTCTTCGGGGTCGGTGATCTCCTTAAGCTGGCGGCCATAAAGCACCTCGGTGGCACCGCTGGCACCCATGACGGCAATCTGAGCCGTGGGCCAAGCGTAGTTGATGTCGCCACGGAGCTGTTTGCAGCTCATCACGATATGGGCACCGCCGTAACTCTTACGCAGGGTGACGGTAACCTTGGGCACCGTAGCCTCACCGTAGGCAAAGAGCATCTTGGCACCATGGACGATGACGCCGTTGTACTCCTGACCCGTGCCGGGGAGGAAGCCGGGAACATCGACGAGGGTGACGATAGGAATATTGAAAGCATCGCAGAAACGGACGAAACGTCCGCCCTTGCGCGAAGCGTTGCAATCCAACACACCGGCCATAGCCTTGGGCTGGTTGGCCACCACACCCACGCTGACACCGCCGAAGCGGGCAAAACCGACCACCAAGTTGGGGGCGAATTTCTCGTGAACCTCGAGGAACTTGCCATCGTCGACAATAGCGTTGATGACATCCTTCACATCGTAAGGAGCGTTGGGGTTCTCGGGAATGAGGGTGTTAAGGCTGTCCTCAAGACGGTCGATGGGGTCTTCGGTAGGCATATAGGGAGCCTCCTCGAAGTTATTGGAGGGGAGGTAGCTCACCAGGTCGCGGATCATAGCGATGGTGTCCTCCTCGGTCTCGCCGACGAAATGGGCCACGCCGCTCTTTGTGGCATGAACCATAGCGCCGCCAAGCTTGTCAACAGTGACATCCTCGCCCGTGACGGTCTTCACCACCTTCGGGCCAGTGAGGAACATGTAGCTGTTCTGCTTGGTCATCATGATAAAGTCGGTCAGTGCGGGGCTGTAAACAGCACCACCGGCGCAGGGGCCGAAGATGGCGCTGATCTGAGGCACCACGCCGCTGGCCAAAATGTTGCGTTCAAAGATCTCGGCATAGCCGGCCAACGAGTTGCAACCTTCCTGAATACGGGCTCCGCCCGAATCGTTCAAACCAATCACGGGAGCGCCAGTCTTCATGGCCTGATCCATGATCTTGCAAATCTTGAGCGACATGGTCTCGCTCAAACTGCCTGCAAAGACGGTGAAATCCTGAGCAAACACATACACAGGACGGCCATCGATGGTGCCGTAACCCGTAACGACGCCGTCGCCCAAGAACGACTGCTTCTGCATGTCGAAATTGACACAACGGTGGGTAACGAACATGTCAAACTCTTCGAAGCTGCCTTCGTCGAGCAAGAGGGCGATACGCTCACGAGCGGTCAGTTTGCCCTGCTCGTGCTGTTTGTCGATGCGCTTCTGGCCACCGCCCATTTTGGCTTCACTTCTTTTGTCAAGAAGCTCTTTTATTTTTTCTTCAAATGCCATTATTTGAAAATTTTGTGATTATTAATGTGGGTTTCTCTCCCGGCCTTAGCGACCGTTTGTTCCGCCCGAAAACTCTGATTTGGTACTGTGATTTGTGAATTGTGAACTGTGATTAGTGACTAGTGATTGGTGGCTCCGCTCAACGATAACCAATAACCGATAACCAATAACCTTTACCTCAATTCTCAATTTTTCAATTTTTTATTTGCAGCACAGCTCGGTGAGGACTCCCAAAGTGCTCTTCGGGTGGAGGAAACCGATGTGGAGGCCTTCGGCGCCGCCACGGCTCTGCTGGTCAATCAGGCGGACACCCTTCTCCTTGGCGTCGTTGAGGGCCTGGTCGGTGTTCTCTACGCAGAAAGCGATATGGTGCATACCGCCCTTGCCGCCGTTCTTCTCGATGAAGGAAGCGATGGTGCTCTCGGGGCAGGTGGGCTCGAGAAGTTCGATTTTCACTTCACCGCACTTCAAGAAAGCGGTGCGTACTTTCTGGTCAGCAACTTCTTCAATAGCGTAGCATTTAAGTCCCATTACGTCTTCCCAGTAACGGATAGCCTCGTCAAGATTTGTCACGGCAATGCCGATGTGTTCGATGTGCGAAGGGGTCATTTTAATATTTATTTTTAGTTATTAATATATATTTTTTGTCATTTATTCTTTTAACATACACATTTCCAGCAATAACAACATTATCACTGGAAATGCAAATATACAAATAAAAATTGATATAAAGACAAAAAAACTTCAATTTTTTATCCCGTCACAATTCATGTGCGGGTTTGAGTCGCTCAAACCCCATTCCTTATTCGCTTTTTGTTCGCTCATTTTGACACCTTCGGAGCGAACCTACAGCGAACCTACAACGAAGCTTCACCAACCCCTCTTTACTCCATTTTACCGCAAAGCGGCAGCTATGGATTCGGCATCGATGCCGCAATCTTTGTGGAGCTGTGGCACGGGGCCGTGGGTGACGAACACGTCAGGCAGGCCCAGCACCGTGCAGGGCACCTGATTAAAGCCTCGTTGTGCGAAATATTCCAACACCGCCGACCCTAAGCCTCCTTTCTTCACTCCGTCCTCAACGGTGACAATCCTGCGGAATCCTCGTGCGGCTATATCGTCCAGCAAATCAGTATCCAAAGGCTTCAAATAGCGCATATCGTAAACAGCCACGCTCACCCCCTCGTTTTGCAGCATCTCAGCCGCCTTCAAGGCCGCATTGCCCACATGTCCGATGGAAACCACAGCCACATCTCTGCCCTCTCTCACACAACGGCCCTTGCCCACAGGCAACGCTTCGAAATCATTCTTCCAATCAGCATGAACACTCGCCCCTCGGGGATAGCGTATCACCACGGCTCCCTGATTCAGCAACTGTGCGGTATACATCATGTTACGCAACTCGTGTTCATCCATTGGGGCACAGATGGTGAGCCCTGGTATCGGTCGCAGACAGGCCATATCGAAAGCCCCGTGATGGGTAGGGCCATCATCGCCCACAATGCCCGCACGGTCGAGGCATATCACCACAGGCAGCCGTTGCAAGGCCACATCGTGGATAATCTGGTCGTAAGCCCTTTGCATAAACGAGGAATAGATGTTGCAGAAGGGCTGCATACCCTGGGCCGCCAACCCTGCGGAGAAGGTCACGGCATGTTGCTCCGCGATACCCACATCGAAGGCCCGCGAGGGCATCTGAGTCATCATAATATTGAGCGAGCAACCCGTGGGCATGGCGGGGGTAACACCCACAATGCGATCATTTTGCTCGGCGAGTTCCACAATGGTTCGTCCAAACACTTCCTGATATTTGAGCGGAGCGTTGGAGCTGCTGCTTTTGATCTGTGCGCCCGTTTCGGCATCGAAAAGTCCAGGGGCGTGATAGGTCACGGGGTTCTTCTCAGCGGTACGCAAGCCCTTGCCTTTTTTGGTGACGATGTGCAAAAGTTTGGGGCCTTTGATATATTTCAACTTGTTAAGCACCGCCACAAGCTGGTCGATATCGTGACCGTCGATGGGTCCGAAATAGCGGAACCCCAACGACTCAAACAAGTTGGGAGCACCCAAAGCGGCAGTCTTGGCCAGAAAGGTGAGCCGTTGGAAGAACGTGATGCGGCGATGTTTGTGCGAATCGGCCTTGTCGGTGTCGCCACCCATGCTGACCCACACCTTTTCCTTGAGCCGGTTGTAGCGACGCGAGGCGGTGATGCGGGTGAGATATTTGCTCAAACCACCCACGGCCTTGTCGATACTGATGCCGTTATCATTCAGCACCACAAGCATATTGGCTTTGGAAACGCCCACATTGTTGAGGGCCTCGAAAGCCTCGCCGCCTGTCATGGCTCCATCGCCTATCACGGCGATATGCTGACGGGTGTGGTTGCCCTGGAGGGTCGAAGCCGTAGCCATGCCCAAGGCGGCACTGATGGAGGTGGAGCTGTGACCCGTTCCGAAAGCGTCGAAAGGCGACTCGTCCATGCGTGGGAAGCCGCTGAGGCCTCCGTATGTGCGGATAGTGGGGAACTGATCTCTGCGCCCCGTGATAATCTTATGCGAGTAGGCCTGGTGACCCACATCCCACACCAGTTTGTCGTCGGGGGTGTTGAACACATAATGCAACGCCAGGGTCAGCTCCACGGTGCCCAAACTCGAAGCCAGATGTCCAGGGTGATGGGCGAGTGTGTCGATGATGTAGTGGCGCAACTCCACAGCCAACTGCTTCAAATCTTCAGTTGAAAGCTGACGAAGGTCGTCTATACTATTTATATTGTCTAAAATTACACCAGTCACGATAAGCGAATTAAAGTATGCACTAAGTTAGAATTGGTATGCGGGAGCCTCTTTCTGCAAAGGCTCGAATTCCTTGTTGAGTTTCTTGTCGGTGGAACGGCCTTGCGCCCCTTCGCGCAGTTCCCATTTCCCTTTCTCGAAGACGTAGGCCATTTCTTTGCCCGAAGGGACATAGTATTGGAACAATCCCTCCATGCCTATCACCTGAGGTTCCACCTCGTCGAAGATTATCATCTGCAACTTCTCGTCGCGGATTTTCTGCGTGGGGCCCGAGACGACCTTCTCTTGGATGGCCTGATTGTTCCTGCGATTGCGACGATTGCGGCCTCGCGAAACCCGCTTGGCGCGGATTCGCTCGACTGTGCGGACAAACTGTTCCTCATAACGCATATTCACCATAGCGTCGGCCCTGTATTCCAGCACCCTACGGCGCAGATTGCGCTCCTTGCGGAAAACATTTTGTCCGAACTGGGGCATCGACCCACCGCCTTTGAAGCAGACGGGCTCGATGACCTGGCGTTGGGTCAGATAGTCCACCCCGCTCCATCCCAGAAGGGTGTAATAGGTCTTGCCGTCGTTCTCTGTGGTGATGAGGTCTTGATATACCGCACCAAACCAGTTTTCGGGCGACAAGGTGGATTCCTGTCGGTTCACTATGTCCTCCGACATATCGTTGAGTTCGTAGGCATCGTAGGCGTCGGTCTTCTCGTTATACGACTGGATATAGCCGAAACACTCGTATTCGCCCATATCGTTGACCACCGGCCAGGTAAAGATGCGGAACTTCTTGTCAGCCGAAGTGAGAACCGAAATCTTTGTT
>JAZUFY010000078.1:0-11553 GCA_045640925.1 Bacteroidales bacterium | reverse complement strand
ACCTGTGCGATTTGTTCCAAACTCAATTCGGAAGCCTGGAAATCCTGCTCTTTCAACACTTGGTTCAATTGCGAGCGTTCTACAATGTAGAATTTCCCACTCTCGTACAATACATTGATAAGCATGTCTCTTAATCCGTTTGCTTCGGCTTCCGTAACACCCACACCGGGGCGGAAGTCCATTACTGCAATTTTTGTCTGAGCCTTTACTGGCATCAAAAGGCAAATTAAGGCAATAGCCAATACTAATTTCTTCATTTTTGTGTATTTATTAATTGTTTTGTTGTGTTCTATAATATTTTTCAAGAGTTGTTTGGATACATACACAAAAAAAGCGTGGTTCTTTTTCGCTTCATCGGATCTTTTGAGGCCTTCGACTGCCTGATCACCCTAACTACAACGAGTAAAGCCCACGCCTATGGCGGGAGCATCGTTGCTTTACTTCAAGGTGATCTAAAAGAAGTGTCGAAGTTCCAAAAGACCCAGTGTATAGCTACTTTGCTTTTTCTATTACGATGTGCGTATCAATTATGCGCTATGTTTCATTGGCAGATGTTTTGGTTACTATTCCGTTTAATATATTTTTTCAATCTGAATTTGAAGATTTATCAACATTTCGACCCTCAAATCTTCTCTTTCGTTACTGGCTGAATTACTGTTTCTTTGTTGTTTTTGTAATTATCTTTGACTCTGAAAACATACTTGTTTTCGATTTGCAAAGATAGTTATTTTTATTGACAAAATGCCTATCTTGGTGGAAAAAATATCGTTCATGCAAACTTTTCTTGGAAAAATGGTGTGATGTATGCCATATTTTTTGTATCTTTGCACTTTAATTATAATTACTAAATTATGAAAAGACTTTTACCTATTATGTTGGCGGGATTGCTGTGTTTGGCTTCCTGCGGCAAGAAAAACAACGACACCGCTATGAGCAATATTGACGAAAAAACCGTTCAAGCCACCGTGGCGGCTTTGGTGGAGAAATACGGCAACGACTGCAAAGACCGCGTGGAACGCTCTGTGCCTCAAGCGGCCTCGCTGTGGACTTCCGAAGATGGCACCCCCGAGGAGTTTCAGGCTTTCTGCCTCGAACATTTTGTGGCCGATAGTGCCGAACTGCACCGCATGGCCGATATTCTTCAAGCCAATTTGGAGAGCCTTTGGGGCTGCTTCAACAAAATCAGCGTCGATCTGAAACTGTCGCTGCATGTCACAGGTCCCGAACCCACCGCCTTGGACGAACTCTTCGGCGGCTTCGACCCCTCGGCACATTTCGACGACGATATGTATGAGCAAAAAATCGCTTTCATCGTGGTGCTCAACTTCCCCTTCTACACCCTCGACGAGAAGAACCAGCTGGGTAAGCAATGGAGCCGCGAGCAGTGGGCCTATGCTCGTTTGGGCGACCTGTTCACCTCTCGTGTACCCGCCTCATGCAATCAGTTATTGGCCAACCAACTGGCTGCCGCCGATAACTACATCTCCAACTACAACATCATGATGGGTCAGCTGCGTGACGACAAAGGCAATACCCTCTTCCCCGACATGGCCCTCATCACCCACTGGGGCCTCCGCGACGAACTGAAGACCCACTACAACGAAGGCGACACAGGCTTGGCCAAACAACGCATGATTTATCAGGTGATGCGCCGCATCATCGACCAGAGCATACCCCAGTGCGTCATCAACAACGCCGACTACACCTGGAACCCCTATAGCAACCAGGTGATGCAAAACGGCAAAGAGGTGAAGGTCGAGAGCGAACCCTTGACCCGCTACCAGTATTTCCTCGACAATTTCCATGCCATGCAACAGGTGGATCGCTACAACCCAATGTACCCCACCGCTTTGTCGCGTGCCTTCGACCAAGACATGGAGGTGAGCTATGCTGAAATCGAACAGCTTTTCACCACCTTCCTCAGCGCCCCCGAGGTGAAAGAGGTGGCCGACCTCATCGGCCAGCGCATGGGTCGCAAACTTGAACCCTTCGACATCTGGTACGACGGTTTCAAGAGCCGCAGCAGCATCAACGAGGACGAGCTCACCGCCATCACCCAACGCCTCTACCCCAACAAAGAGGCTTTTGCCGCCAAAGGTATGCCCTCCATTCTGAAACAGTTGGGCTTCAGCCCCGAAAAGATACAGTTTATCTGCTCGCACGTCACCGTTGACCCCTCCCGTGGGGCAGGCCATGCCTGGGAGAGCAACATGAAGAGCGACAATGCCCGCCTCCGCACCCGCATCGGTGAGAACGGCATGGATTACAAAGGCTACAACATCGCCGTCCACGAGTTCGGCCACAATGTAGAACAAACTGTAACACTGCACGATGTGGACAACTACATCATGAAGGGAGTTCCCAACACCGCCTTCACCGAGGCGTTGGCCTTCGTGTTCCAAACCCGCGACCTCGACTTCCTCGGTTTCAAAACGCCCCAAGCCGCTGAAAACTCCGAGGCTTTGATGACCCTCGACATCTTCTGGGGATGCTACGAAATCATGGGTGTGAGCCTCGTCGACATGTACTCTTGGCACTGGCTCTACGAGCACCCCGAGGCCACTGCCGAGCAACTCAAGGAGCAGGTCATCAGCATCGCCCAAGAGGTGTGGAACAAATACTACGCCCCCGTCCTGGGCGAGAAAGACTCTCCCATCCTGGCCATATACAGCCACATGATCGACTCGCCCCTCTACCTCGCCAACTACCCCTACGGCCACATCATCGAGTTCCAGCTGGAGCAGCAGCTCAAAGGTAAGAACATCGCCGACGAAATCCTCCGCATCTACCCTGCGGGCCGTCTTACGCCTCAAAACTGGATGCGCCACGCCGTAGGCAGCGAAGTGAGCACCCAGCCCCTCCTCGAAGCCGCCAAAGAAGCACTGAAAAATGTCAAATAAATGTGAATAGTGAATTGTGAAACGAACCTCACATTTCACAATTCACTATTCACAACTCACTACCTACTATATTGTAAATCATATTAATACAAGTAACACAAAGTTGTGTGATACAAAGTTGTGTAACACAAAGTTGTGTTATTTTAAAAAAAATAGTATTTTTGCACTTGATTTTATAGCTAATAGGTGGAATGAATAGACCTTTTGTTTTTGGCACAGCTGTGGGCAGCGACCATTTTATTGGCCGTGAAAAAGAGGTGCGCCATCTTCGCGAGAATATGCTTCACGGCATAAACACCATTCTCATGTCGCCCCGCCGTTGGGGAAAGACCTCGCTGGTGAACCTGGTGGGGAAAGATGTCGCTTCGGAGGATATAAAGGTGGTGTATGTAGATATTTTCTCATGCCGTGACGAATATGATTTCTACAATAAGTTTGCCGCCAACATTCTGCGGCAGACCGAAAGCCGAATTGACGAGTGGAAGAATTTGGCTGCAGATTTTCTAATGCGGCTTACTCCAAAGTTGTCGCTCAACGTGGATCCCGGAAACGAATATTCGGTGTCACTTGGCATCACACCACAGACACACCAACCGGAGGAGGTGTTGGAACTTCCGCAGCGTATTGCTGAAAAAAAACATTGCCATATTGTTGTCTGTATTGACGAATTTCAGCAGGTGGGCGAATTTCCCAATTCCTTGATGGTACAAAAGCGGATACGTTCGGTGTGGCAGCACCAATCGGACGTGTCCTATTGCCTGTTCGGCAGCAGGCAGCACATCTTGGAAAGCCTGTTTCTCAAATCCAGCCATCCATTCTACAAATTTGGCGACATCATGTCCCTGTCGCCTATTGCCACCGACTTGTGGGTGCCATACATACAGCGTGGATTCCAAAGCGAGGGAAAGACTATTTCGTCATCGCTGGCGAGCCAGCTGTGCTCTATGGTGCAAAACCATCCCTCATACGTGCAGCAACTGGCATGGCTCACATTCCTCAATACCGACATAGAGGTGACGCCCGACATACTTGCTGCGGGTTTGTCCGACTTAATCGATGAAAACAACATGCTGTTTATCCAACAGACAGAAAGCCTTACCACATACCAACTTAATTTCCTGCGCGCTGTGCTGGCAGGCGTTCATGACGACTATGGTAAGACATCTGTCCGTGAAACATATAACTTAGGCTCGTATGCCAATATCGCCCGCATTAAAATGGCTCTGACTAACAAGGAACTGATACGAGTAGAACAAAGGGCGACCATCATAGCCGACCCCGTCTTGGAGTTATGGCTGAAACGTGAGAACATTTAGAAAACACCTTGATGTCTCCAATTTAGAAATCAAAAAAAATTAAAATATCATGAAGAAAACATTTACACTTTTAGCAATGATTGCCATGTTGCTGCCTGCAGCAGTAGCCGATGAGGGCATGTGGATACCCATGTTGCTGGGCAAAAACCAAGCCGCCATGCAAAAAGCAGGTATGCACATCACCGCACAAGACATCTACGACATCAACCACGCCTGTCTCAAAGATGCCGTGATACTCTTCAACCAAGGCTGCACCGGCGAGTTCGTCTCCGACCAAGGCCTCTTCCTCACCAACCACCACTGCGGCTACTACTACATCACCTCCAACAGCACCGTCGAACACGACTACCTCACCCACGGATTTTGGGCCATGACCCGCGAACAGGAGATTCCCTGCAAAGGCCTCACCGCCACCCGCCTTGTGCGCATGGAGGATGTCACCAACCAAGTGCTGAAAGGTGTTACTGACAATATGCTCGAAGAGGAACGCGACCGCATCGTCAAGCAGAACATCACCATCATCACCACCGAAGCCGTGGCCGGCACCCACTACAAAGCCATCATCAAACCCTTCTACTACGGCAACCAATACTTCATGTATATCAACGAAGTGTTCACCGACGTGCGCCTCGTTGGTGCCCCGCCAAGCAACATAGGCAAATTCGGTGGCGACACCGACAACTGGATGTGGCCCCGCCACACGGGCGACTTCTCCATGTTCCGCGTCTATGCCGACAAAGACGGCAAACCCGCCAACTACAGCAAGGACAACAAGCCCTACAAGCCGCTGAAGCACCTCGACATCTCCCTCAAAGGCGTTGATGAAGGCGACTTCACCTTTGTCTTCGGCTATCCCGGCACCACCCAACGCTATGTCACCCACGACCAGATGGAGCTCCAGGCCCTCGAAGAGAACCCCATCCGCATCGCCCTCCGCGACATCCGCCTCAACCACTACAAAAACGCCATGGAGCAGAGTCCCGCACAGCGACTCAAATACGCCTCCAAGGTGGCAAGCATTGCCAACGGTTGGAAAAAATGGCAGGGCGAGACCCTTGGCATCCAACGCCTTGACGGTGTCAACCAAAAGAAAGCCCAAGAGGCAGCCTTCCAAGCCTGGGCCGACAACCGCGACGAATACCGCAACGTCCTCCGCGACCTCAACCGAGCCTACAACCGTATACGCCCCATCGAAATCGAGTGGACCTACTTCAACGAAGCCGTCATGGCCTCCGACCTCATGAACCGCGCCTACAAGCTCTACCAACTCTCCAACAACGACGACGACAACACCGCCCGCACCGATGCCGACAAACTCCTTGCCGCCAACGAGACCTTCTTCTCCGACTTCGACCTCCACTCCCCCGTCGACCGTGCCATCTTTGTCGAGACCTTCCTCTACATGTGGAAAGCCGGCCATGCCCCATACCTCGACACGAAGGGCAAAGACCAAGCCGCCGTGCAGAAAGCCCTCGAAAACATCTACGACAAATCCATGCTCACCAACCGTAAAAAGATGGACGATATCCTCTCCAAATACAAAGTCAAGGATGCAAAGAAAATCACCGACGACCCAGCCGTCGACCTTTTCATCACCGCCTATGCCCACAGCTACACCCTCGACAACGAATCCCTCTACGACGCCAACAAACGCGAAATCAGCCGCCTCATGCGTACATACGTCCGTGGCATGATGCAGCAGTACCCCGACAGCAATTTCTTCCCCGATGCCAACCTCACCCTCCGTGTGGCCTACGGCCATGTCCAAGGTTTTCGTCCCAAGGACGCCGTCTACTACACCCCCTACTCCACCCTCGACGGCATCATGGAAAAAGAGAACCCCGACATCTACGACTATGTCGTCGAACCCAAACTCAAAGAACTCTATAAGAACAAAGACTATGGCCGCTACGCCAACCTGCGCGGCGAAATGCCCGTAGGCTTCATCGCCACCAACCACACCACTGGAGGCAACAGTGGCAGCCCCGTCCTTAACGCTGACGGACAACTGATAGGCATCAACTTCGACCGCTGCTGGGAAGGCACCATGAGCGACCTCCTCTTCGACCCCGACTACTGCCGCAACATCTCACTCGACATACGCTACTGCCTCTTCATCATCGACAAATTCGCCGGTGCCACTCACCTCGTCAACGAGATGACCATCGTGGAATAAAAACAAACAAAGCAATATGCTTCAGTTCACCACAACCGAATGACAATGCTCTAACAAGCAACATTTTAAAGTAAGTAACATTGAATGACATCACAATTAAAGAATTAACGAGGTTCTGTCCAACAAAAAAACTGACACACCTTTGTATGTGAGAATAATTTCGTATTTTTGCATTCGATATTGTTGTGTCAACAAACTTGAATTTATCAACAAATCAATTCATCCAACAGGTTATAAAAATATATTAATCAACACAAAATCAATAGTAAAATGAAAAAGATTTATAAAGTTTTTATTGTGGCCTTGGTGGTCATGAGCATGGCTACACTGTTCAGCTGCACAAAAGAAGATGCCCTCACCAACACCACTTGGGAGTGCTCATACGTAATTGATCCTGAATTCTGGAATATACCTACCGACCTGACGATTTATTTCAAGGAATCTAATTCTGCCGATATCGTCCTTACAACCCATTCCGGAGATTCCACCCAAAGCTACAACTACACGGGTTCGTACACTTTGGACGGCAATAATGGCACTTTAGATATGAGCGACATCATTTTTAATCGCAATGCCACGATGACCCTCTCGAATGACAACAAACTCGACGTCACTTTCACCTACGGTTTCTTTGACATCCTCGACATTCTTGGCGTGGAGGCACCCTACACCCTCACTTTCACCAAAAAATAATACATTACAATCTGTTGGATGAATTATTCTTACAATCCTAAAACAGCATCCGCCTCAACGGGGATAGTATTAGAAGATTAATTTTTTTCCGTAAGACTTGGAAAGTTCGGTAAATCCGGATGTCCCAAAAAATAAAATAAAGGGCTGCCTTTTTTGGGGGCGGCCCTTTGTTTTATGAGTGGGATGGCGGGGTTACTACCTTTTATTGTTTGAAAATATTGTCGTCGAAGAAGGCTACGCGGTTGATTACGGGACAGGCACGGGTTTGGTCGAAGATCACGCGCACGGCAACAGCAGAGCATGGGTCGGTGAGGAGGATGCGTTTGTAGCCTATTGTGGTGGCCGCTTGGAGGGGATGCCAGACAGCCTCGGCATCGCACCACTCCACATGGAACCGCTCAACCCGCTGCCCCAAGGGGATATACTCTTGCAGCATTACACGATTGAAACCAACGAGGCGGGGAAAACAGACCGTGAGGGTATCGACGGAGATGCCCCCATCGGCTGGAGTCCAATAAGTATCATAGCAGGTGTCGAGAACATTGGCAGCTTTGTATCGGCGATGGAGCGTGGAGGAGGCTTTGACGGTGGCACCTTGGGCAAGGTCATGGGCAAAGATGCTGTCGAGGGCGGCACGCAACTCCACCAATCGCAAAGAATCGGCGGCATCAATCAGTCCTCGGGTGTCGGGCGGCACATTCAGCAGCAACAATGAGTTGCGTCCCACACTGCCATAATATATCTTCAACAACTGCTGTAGGCTCTTGGGCTGTTCGTCGGCATGATAGAACCACCCAGGACGAATGGAGACATCGGTTTCAGCAGGAATCCACAAGGCGCCATCGTAATTGCCGCTATTGAGGGTGTCGGTGCATGGTGCTTGGGCGCCAGGTTCGTAGCCCGCCACGTCCAACCGCGACCAGCAGGTCTCCCCTGCAAAGCCCTGTTCGTTGCCCACCCAGCGGCACCCAGGGCCCACATCGCTGAAGATCACCGCCTGGGGCTGCAACCTGTTGACGATGCCGTTGAAGAGAGACCACTGATAAACCTGACGCTTGCCATTGGGGCCTTCGCCATTGGCGCCGTCGAACCATTGCTCATAGATGTCGCCATACTGTGTGAGGGCGCTCTCAAGTGTGCGGGCGAAAGTTTGGTTGTATTCATCGGTACCGTAGGTGGGGGCATTGCGATCCCAAGGCGAGATATAGACGCCGAATTTGATCCGAGCCTCACGGCAGGCCTCGGACAAATCGCGCAACACATCGCCTCGGCCCCCTCGCCAGGCACTCTTGCGCACGGTGTGGGTGCTCTCAGGGTTGGGCCAAAGGCAGAAACCATCATGGTGTTTGGCGGTGATGATAATGCCCTTCATGCCTGCGGCACGGGCCACGGCAGCCCACTGACGGCAGTCGAGGGCGGAGGGGTTGAAGAGGTTCTCGGCCTCGGTGCCTTCACCCCACTCCAAACCCGAAAAGGTGTTGGGGCCGAAATGGCAGAACATGTTCATCTCCATCCGTTGCCACGCCACCTGTTGCGGCGTGGGGCAAGGGCCGTAGGGCTGGGGCTTACGCACCCCCGCACATCCCCCGGCAATCATGAAAACCGCCAGCAGCAGGGGAATGTGAAATTGGGAATTGAAAATTGGGCGTACCACTTTTTAGTTAAGAGTTAAGAATTAAGAGTTAAGAACGACATACTGGCATGAAACGAATTACCTATGTCACAAAACGAAAAACGAAAACGAAGAATGGTTCCAGCCCAACGATAACCAATAACCTTTACCTCAATTCACAAATCATTAATGTCCAAAATCGGAAAGGAATTTGATGCGCATGAGGCGTATTTCTTCTTCGGTATAGTCGGGGTCGTCTTCAAATTCTTCGTAAGCCTCTTGCAGGTCGCCGCTCTCCGATTCGCGCCAGTAGTCGGTGAGCACATCCTGATGCTCCTCTTCGATATTATCGTTGATGTAATAGTCGATATTGAGTTTGGTGCCCGAAGAGATGATGCGCTCCATCTCGGTCATAAGTTCGTCCATGGTGAGTCCTTTGCCACGGGCGATGTCTTCGAGCGATTTGCGACGGTCGATGGCCTGGATGATATAGATCTTGTTCTCGGACTTGTGCGCGGCACTATGCACCACAATATCTTGCGGACGTTCAATCTCGTTGTCCTCCACATAACGCTTGATGAGGTCGATAAAAGGCTGTCCGTGCTTCTGCGCCTTTCCAATGCCCACGCCTGTGCAACGGCTGAGCTCTTCGATAGTGCAGGGGTATTGGATGGTCATATCTTTGATGGAACGGTCTTCAAAAATGACGTGCAAGGGCAGTTTCTCGCGCTGGGCGATGGATTTGAGGAGCCCTTTGAGCTGAACATAGAGCGCCTCGTCGCCCACAGCTGCCGCACCGCCGCCTGGCACCACTTCGTCCTCGTCCTCATCCGCAGCGGCACCGCTATAGTCGTGGTCGCAAGCCACACTGATGTCGTAAGGCTTTTTGATGTATTTATGACCCGCAGGGGTAAGCTTGAGCAAACCATACGTCTCGATTTCTTTGACGAGGAGGCGCTCAAAAATAGCCTCGCGCAGGACAGCCTTCCAAAAGAGTTCGTCGTGGTCGGTGCCTTGGCCGAATTGTTCCAAACTGTCGAGGTGGTAAATCTTGGTGTTGGGGTTTTTCTTGCCGAGCATCACATCCACCACGTCACGCATCTTGAACGCCTGTTTCATGGCCAAGACGGTCTCGAGGGCATACTGCATCTCTTCGCGCGCCTCTACGCGGGGTTTGGGATGGAGGCAGTTGTCGCAAGCACCGCAGTTCTCCTGCGTGTAGTTCTCGCCAAAATAGCGGAGGAGGTTGAGGCGGCGGCAGGAGGAGGATTCGGCATAGCTGACCATCTCCTGCACAAGCTGGTTGGCCATCTCCTGCTCCGTGATATTCTTGTCGGTAAAGAATTTGTTCAGTTTCTCCACATCGTGTTCGGAGTAGAAGGCTATGCACTGGCCCTCGCCGCCATCACGACCGGCGCGACCCGTTTCCTGATAATAGCCTTCAAGACTTTTGGGAATATCGTAGTGTATGACAAAACGCACATCGGGTTTGTCGATGCCCATGCCGAAAGCAATGGTGGCCACGATGACGTCGACCTCCTCCATGAGGAACTTGTCCTGGTTCTCGGCGCGCAGTTTGTTGTCGAGGCCCGCATGGTAGGGCAGCGCCTTGATGCCGTTGAGCTGGAGGAGTTCGGCAAGGTCTTCCACTTTTTTGCGGGTGAGGCAGTAGATGATGCCGCTTTTGCCTTCGTTTTCGCGGATGAACTTGATGATTTCCTTGTGCAGCTCCATAGCGTCATTGGGCTTGGGGCGCACCTCATAATATAGGTTGGGGCGGTTGAAGGACGAAACAAAGAGTTTGGCCTTCTCCATGCGGAGGTTTCTGATAATGTCCTGCTGCACCTTGGGAGTGGCCGAGGCGGTGAGGGTGAGAATGGGGAGGGAACCATTGATGGCGTCGATGGCATCGCGCAACCTGCGGTATTCGGGGCGGAAATCATGCCCCCACTCCGAGATGCAGTGGGCCTCGTCGATGGCAAAGAACGATATGGGGAGATGTTGCAGAAACTCCACGGTGTCCTCGCGCGAGAGTGTTTCGGGAGCAATATAGAGCAGCTTTGTCTGGCCTTTCAAAAGGTCGTCCTTGACCTCCTTGGCCTGACTTTTGGAGAGGGATGAATTGAGGAAATGCGCCAAATTGTCTTTTCCGGAAGTGTAGCGCACCGCATCCACCTGATTTTTCATCAAGGCAATGAGAGGCGACACAATGATGGCGGTACCCTTACTAATCATAGCGGGCAATTGGTAGCAAAGTGACTTTCCACCACCCGTAGGCATGATAACAAAGGTGTCATTGCCGTCCAAAATGCTCTGGATGATGGCTTCTTGGTCACCTTTAAAGTTGTCAAAACCAAATACTTCCTTTAACTTTGTTCGCAAATCTATCATAATTCAAAAAAAACATGTAATTTTGCAGTTCAAAGTTAGCAAAAATTCTTCAAACGACAAAAAAAAAGTGACATTGAAGTCTAAAGACAATATAAAACAAATTGCAATTCAAGTAATTGCAGATGAAAAAAAAGCGGTTGAAAACCTCGCAAAACACATAAATGACAGCTTTGCCGAGGCCGTAGAAACCATTTTTTATGCCCAAGGAAGGGTGATAATTACAGGCATAGGCAAAAGTGCCAACATTGCCACAAAAATTGTTTCAACACTCAACAGCACAGGCACTCCCGCCATCTTCATGCACGCCGCCGACGCCATTCACGGCGATTTGGGCATGGTGCAGCCTGGCGATGTGGTCATCTGCATCTCCAAAAGCGGCAACACACCCGAAATCAAAGTGCTGATTCCGCTGGTCAAAAACTTTGGCAACAAACTCATCGCCATCGTGGGCAACACCGACTCGTT
>JAZUFY010000077.1:0-4734 GCA_045640925.1 Bacteroidales bacterium | reverse complement strand
ATAATACCTGTCGTTTTATGTCATTATGTCCAATCGATAGGATAAATCGCATCATTGGGGATATATGACAATATATAATAACGATAAAAATAAATAAATAGTATTGCCTTAGTCCCCTTTTTCTCTTTGTAGGATGGTACTGCCCTCGTCTCGCCCTCGTCCCTCGGTCGCTGAAAGGTCGCTGTAGCGTCGCTGTAGGGTCGCTATACCTTCGCTTATAGGAGCGACACTATGGTCATCCAGTCCTCATCCAATCCTTATCCTATATGAGTTCACCAACGAGTCCACTACGGAGGCACACCGATGGTGGTACTTATGTGGTCCCCTAAAATAAGATGTGTTGGAATAACTATGTAAATGATGCCATTGGAAACGAAAAAAGGAAACAACCATTGTTGTTTCCTTTTCGTGGCATTGACTGGAATTGAACCAGTGACACAAGGATTTTCAGTCCTCTGCTCTACCAACTGAGCTACAACGCCATCGTTGAATTCGGGTGCAAAAGTACACACTTTTTCTCAATTGACAAAATTTTTTTTGAAAATATTTTTTATCGTATTGATTTATAGAAAAATATTTTTTTAAAATTCTTTGAGAGAGCCTTATTTTTCGAGCTCTTCGGACTCGTTTTTTTGATTTTTTGGGGTATAAAACAACTGGTCAATTATCAACCAAAAGGCGCCGATGGTGATGGCTGCATCGGCCACATTGAAGATGGCGTTGAAGAATACGAACGGCTTTCCGCCCCAGATGGGGAAACCTTCAGGAAGGACGGTGTCGATGATGGGGAAATAGAACATGTCCACCACACGGCCTTGCAAAAATGGGGCATAGCCTCCCTCGGCAGGAAACAGGGTGGCCACATTATAAAAACTCTCGTTGAAGATGAGTCCGTAGAAACAGCTGTCGATGAGGTTGCCCAAGGCTCCCACTATAATCAGCGAGAGGCATACCACCATTGAGGTGCGCATCCCTTTCTTGATTCTATACAGCAGGAACCACAACAGGCCGCCCGAGGCAAAAAGTCGGAACAACGACAGGATGATTTTGCCTGTACTTCCCCCCATGGCCATGCCAAAGGCGAAACCTTCGTTTTCAACAAAATGAAGCAGACACCAGTGTCCTATCAGCGGTATCTCCTCACCAATATAAAGATGTGTCTTGACCCAGATTTTTACCACTTGGTCAATAACCAATATGACCGCGATAATGCTTCCCAGAATAATGTATTGTTTTTTTCTTTTGTTGTCCATATATGACTTTTTTTGTGAAATGTGAATTGTGAAATGTGATTAGTGACTTGTGAATTGTGATTGGGAGGACGGCAGCCAATTTTCAATTCAATAAGGCGGGAGCCGCTTTCATCTTTCATCTATCATCTGTCATCTTTTTGACTTCTTGGAGTAGTTCCTCGTACCAGTCTTCTCCAAAACGGCGGATGAGGGGCTCTTTCAAATATTGATACAGCGGCACACCGCATTCTTTGCCTTTGGCTACGGCACAACGACAAACATCCCACTGGTGGTAGTTTGCCGCCGTGAACTGTCCGTAGACATCCACACGGATAGGGTAGAGGTGGCACGAGACAGGTTTCATCCAATCTATTTTGCCCTCTCGGTAGGCCTTTTCGATGGCACAAAAGGCCGTTCCATCTTCCCCCCAGATAACGTAGGCACATTCGGCATTGTTGACCAAAGGGGTGCAAGGCTCCTCGGCATTGTCAAGAGCCGAGACACCTTCGGCCTCAACCACACGGCGACCCTCCTCGGTCATATAGGGCAGCACCTCGGGGAGGATGCGTTGCAGAATAGGTATCTCCTCATCTAACAACGGGGCCCCACAATCGCCTTCCACGCAGCATTGGCCTTTGCATTTTGCCAAGTCGCAGCAGAAACATTTGTCGGCAATGTCTTCAGATACAATACAGTCTTTTACAATGAGCATTTCAATACCTCCACTATTTTATGGGCCAGCACGGCGGCCAGTTTTTCTTTTGATTCCACCGTCCATCCCGCCACATGAGGGGTCAGCACCGTATGGGGCGACTCAATCAAGTAGCGGAAATCTTCGGGCATGTGGTCGGGCGAGAGACCGTCACGGGTCATATCTTCGTATTCCAACACATCCAATGCGGCCCCCAACACTTTCCCTGCCTTCATGGCCTCTACCAATGCCGAGGTCTTGACCACGGATCCACGGGAAGTGTTGATGAGATAGATGTTTTTGTCAAAAGCGTTCAAAAACGACTCCTCCACCATATAGTGCGTCTCAGGGGTGAGAGGCACATGCAGGCTCACCACATCGGCCCGATGCTGCAACTCTTCCAACGAAACCTCTTCTACCCAGGCGGGAGCGTACCCCTTGGGCTTGTATTTGTCATAAGCCAGAATGGTGCATTCAAAACCTTGCAGCCGCTGGGCGAAAGCACGGCCCATATTGCCGCAACCAATGATGCCGATGGTCTTGCCCTTGACCTCCAAACCTCGATTGTCCTCACGGTACCATAGCCCTTGTCGTATCTCTTTGTCGGCACGTGCTATTTTGTCAAACAGGGCGAGCAACAGCCCTGTGGCATGTTCCCCGACAGCATCACGGTTGCCCTCGGGCGAATTGAGACAGCGGATGCCGAGGCTCTCGGCATAATCCACATCAATGGTCTCCATACCTGCCCCCACACGACCGATACACTTGAGGTGACGGGCATGGGAGAGGAAATCGCGGTCAATATTGATTTTGCTGCGTACCACGATGGCGTCATAATCGCCCACCCGTGCCAGCAGAGAATCGTAGGTGACCTCCGTGTCGATATGCACAGAGTGCCCTTCGCTCTCCAAAATCTCCCGCATGATGGGATGCACGTTATCGGTTATCAGGATGGTCATTATATATGGTGAATCTTATTTTTTGAGAATTGACAAATGATTGGCGGTGCCTATACGAATCATAACTTGTCCGTCAGTGTCGTAGTGGACATGCCGCCGAGGACTCCGATGCCCCCGTTCACGTTGCAGATGATTTGCACGGGCTCGCTGAAGAAACCCAAGTCGTCGCCATTTTGAGCGGCATCGAGACTCGACAGGTACAGATATAGTTCGCGGCTCAAGGCGCTCACCTCTATAATGACGGTGTTGTTCGACCGAGTTAAGAAAGATTGGCTGACATCGATGGTGATGTCGTGGGTGGTGCCGTCGATGCGCTCGTCGGAGAACATCAATGAACGTCCGTAAAAATAGTTTTCACCCTCGTTCAAGATGACATTGAAGACATCCTCGTCATAAATCAGCGGGTCTTCGATGGAGAAATACAAATTCTCTATCTCGCAATCCTCGCAGTCGTCATATTTGATGAACATGCGTATGCGGTAGTAGTTTTTCTCCCCCGCTTTGTCGTGCAATTTAAAGTGATAGCGTGGGGTACATTCGGCGTATGTGCTGCCATCCCAACTTTCGTTATAAGAAGTATCGTATTCGGCATGAAAGTCCGTAATCGTGGGGCTGAAAGGCATGCGGCAACCAGCCACAACTTCCTCATCTCCAACGCGGGCACGGAGCGTCAAAGTGTCGCCACTTTGAGGGACAATATGGGTGTTGTAAAGCCCGTCGCCGAGGCTCTGAGCGCTTCCAGAAACGATTGACCCGTTGACCTCCATGGTCACCGTGGCATCATCAATGGTCTTGATTTCTTGGCTGAGGAGGAAGAAACGGCTATAGGACAGGTCCACCATCCATACGCTGTCCGCCTCGGGTTGCGAAATCATCACAATGTAGGGCTTGGTCATCTCGCCATCAAATTCAATGGTCTTTTCACAACCCCACAGCAACAAAGCACCTATTATTATAAAAAATATACGTTTCATATTTATATTATGTTTTTTTCGATGTTTCGACAAATTATTTTTTACTTTATACTTTTTATTTTTTATTAAAATCTCCAACTGTAACTCAGCGACGGCAGTATCGGGAATATCGACAACTGCTTGAGCGAGGCGTTGCTGTAGGAATAGTCGTAACTTTCGTAAACCAGATAGGGGTTCTGGCGGTTATAGACGTTGTATATGCTCAGCGAGAGGGTCCGCTTACCGTGCTTCAGGTTCTTGTGCCAGTTGAGGCTGAGGTCCATACGGTGGTAGTTGGGCATACGGAAGTTGTTGCGGCTCTCCACATAGGGGACGATGTAGTTGTAATAATCCCCACCCGTGCCTGGGTCGAACTCCTGCAAGGCCAGCGTGGCAGCGTTGCCCGTGCTGAACACCCAAGTGGCGCTTGCGTCGAAACGCTCGCTGAATTTGTAGGTCGCCACAATGCTGATGTCGTGTCTGCGGTCATATTTGGCGGGGAACACCTTGCCGTTGTTGAGCATCTGGCCCTCACGGTCAAACAGGCGGTCGGTGTGGCTCCAGGTGTAGCCAATCCAGCCTGTCAGCTTGCCAAAATTCTTCTGTGCCAAAAATTCCACACCGTATGACCATCCGCGACCCATACACACCTTGTTTTCCCAGCCTGTCGAACTGCCAAAAAACGAGGCTCCGTCCTTGTATTCCAGCAGGTTGTTCATATACTTGTAATAGCCCTCCACCGAGAGGTTCACGATGTCTTTGAGGTTGTAGAAAAATCCTGCCGCCACCTGTTGCGAGGTCATGGGCTTGATGTTTGCCGTAACGGGCACCCACAGGTCTGTGGGCAGACTGATGTTGCTGTTGCTCAGCAGGTGCAGGTACTGGGTCATATAGGCGTA
>JAZUFY010000076.1:0-27327 GCA_045640925.1 Bacteroidales bacterium | reverse complement strand
GTTGGGGAGTATTAGCATATATTGTAACGTACTGCAAAATCAGTATCTAAAATATATGCACAGTGTGTGTGCATCACATTAACCAAAATATAAAGTTTTATGATTAAACGCACACTCTGCTTCAGCAATCCCGCCATGCTCAGCCTCGCCAATGGTCAGCTGGTGGTGAAACTCATCGACCCGTCACGTTACAATGCGCAGATGGGCATCAAACACGAACCCTCGGCCACCATACCCATCGAAGACATCGGGGTGATGGTGCTCGACCATCAGCAGATAACCCTTACACACGGCGTAATGGGCGCACTGCTGGAGAACAATGTCGCCCTCATTACCTGCAATGGTCAGCACCTTCCCACTGGTCTCATGCTTCCACTCGATGGCAACACCCTCCAAAGCGAGCGTTTCCAGGAGCAAATCGAAGCCTCTCTGCCCCTCAAGAAGCAACTTTGGCAGCAAACCATATCGCAGAAGATACGCAACCAGGCAGCCGTACTCAAAAACCTCCGTGGTGCCGAAGTGGGCAATATGATGGTCTGGAGCAACACTGTAAAAAGTGGCGACAGCGAAAACCTCGAAGGCCGTGCGGCAGCCTATTATTGGAGCGCTATGTTTGCAGAACTCCCCAATTGGACTCGGGACAGAGAGGGCTTATGGCCCAACGCACTGCTCAATTACGGCTACGCCATTGTCAGGGCCATGACGGCCCGCGCCCTCATATCCAGCGGATTGCTACCCACCTTAGGCATACACCACCACAACAAATACAACGCTTATTGTCTTGCCGACGATATTATGGAGCCATACCGCCCATACGTCGATATGCTCGTGGTAGACATGCTCAGCCAATGGCCCTACGCCGAGGAAATTAACACCGACATGAAAGCGAAATTGCTACAACTACCCGTTACCGACGTGATAATAGGCGGCAAGAGAAGCCCTATGATGGTGGCATTGAGCCAAACCACGGCAAGTCTACAAAAATGCTTTGCCGGCGAGCTGCGCAAAGTAAGTTACCCCGAAATATCCATGCCATGAACAACACCCGATTCAGCCAATATCGCATCATGTGGATACTTGTTTTCTTCGACCTGCCAACCGACACCAAAAAAGAACGGCACGAGGCGGCCCAATTCCGAAAGAAACTGTTGGGCGATGGATTCACCATGTTTCAATTTTCCATCTATGTGCGGCATTGTCCCAGTCGTGAGAATGCCGATGTGCATTTGAAGCGGGTCAAAACCATGCTTCCTGAATTTGGGCATGTAGCTATGATAACCATCACAGACAAACAATTCGGCGAAATAGAATTGTTCAACAACCAAAAAGAACTTCCTCCCAATGCACCAGGACAACAGTTGGAACTTTTTTAAAGATTTATGAATTTTTAACAATGTTTTTTCACCCGTAGACTGCGTATTTTGCGATTTTCAGCCCCCAAAAATAGAAAAACGAAAACTCTTTTCACACAAAAAATCCCGACCATCAGGTTCGGGATTTTTTATTTCTAACAATCCTTGTAAATCTTTACACTTCACCATCTTACTCACATCGTGTTGTTTATCATCTTGCAAAGATACAAATTTTCAAGCAAATCACAACTATGAGATTGCGGACATTCTTAGTGATTGCGTTGTTTATCATCTTGCAAAGATACAAATTTTCAAGCAAATCACAACTGAACACCAGTTTCACCCTTTGTGCCTTGGTTGTTTATCATCTTGCAAAGATACAAATTTTCAAGCAAATCACAACCTGCTGCCCCTGGGGTTGTTGGGTCTGCGGGTTGTTTATCATCTTGCAAAGATACAAATTTTCAAGCAAATCACAACACTGATAATTTTCTTAAGTTCTTCTTTTGTGTTGTTTATCATCTTGCAAAGATACAAATTTTCAAGCAAATCACAACTACAAAAACCAGTGCCTTCATTGCTGCACGTTGTTTATCATCTTGCAAAGATACAAATTTTCAAGCAAATCACAACAAAATTTCGGTGCAAAGGTACGAAGATTTGTTGTTTATCATCTTGCAAAGATACAAATTTTCAGGCAAACCACAACTCCCTCACTCCTTCCTTGGGCAGCCTCATTTTAAAAATGGATAAAATGTTAATTTTTGCGACTTGCATTGTAAAAATAGATATTTTTGCGTATATTTGCAATGGATATCCTATTGCGAAATCCTATATAACAATATAAAAATCAAACTATATCAATATGAAGAAACTGTTATTGTATGTATTGCTTATTGTGGCGGTTGGGGCTTTGGCGGGCTGTCACAGGGGTATGGGAACTGACGAGGATACCACTGGCGCGGTGTTGGCTGACACCTCGGAGGACGGCACCATGGATGATCTGCATTTGTACGAGGACGGTCAGGTGTTCCGGTCGGAGGACGGCCTTGTGGAAGTGGAATCGGGCATTTGCCCCTGGGGCGGGTCGAGTCCCGTGTATTGGGCAAAATGCACCATCACCGACGACAAGGGGCAGAAACACGAATTGCGTTATGACGAACTTCCGGCCATCAGCAATCTGCATTCTTTGCATAAGAAGGACGGTTCGACGTATTATACAGTGTCTTGCTACTATAGGAGCGGCTGTCTGGGGGAGGAATGGTTGAAGGCTTTTCGGATTGTGGGCGACACCATCAGGCAGGTGCGTGTGAAAGACGGTGGGGAATATGAAGCCAAACATGAATTTAGTGTCACTTATTCTATTCCAGACTGGTTTGACGTCACCAATGGGGCCGGATACGACTGGATTTTGGAGTACGACAACTCGACAAAGGAACTGATCGTCCCCATTACCGACGAGGATTACTGCTTGACAGACCGTTACGAGGTGTGGCATTTCAACGGCGATGGTTTTGTGTCGCTTGGCGAGAAGCCGCACAGGAAACTCCATGAAAGTCTGGTCGAGTATAACCGTCTGGTGCGATATTTCGTTACAAAAGAGTACATTGTGCGGGTGGATTCGTTGGATGGTGGCGGATTGCGCTACGCATCGTGGAAGCGGCCCAAGACGATGGCGGACAAGCCCGATGTCGTCATCGGCGGTGGCAGACGGCGGCAACATCCTGTCCCGCCCGACGAGCTGTGCCCTTGCGATGATTTCCGCTTTGAAAACGACGGCTATGAGTACATTGTGAACTACTGCGAGATCGAGAAGTTCACAGACGGCCACGGGCACCACCACGACTACCTGCTGGTAAAGAAAAACGGCAAAACCCTACTGAAACAGCCAAGGGCTTGACATTTTGACAAGCCGAGAGCAAAATCTATTGCAAAAGCTCCGCAGAAGAGGAACTGTATGGTAACCCAAAGGTCACTTTTTACATTTTCCAACAATATATCTAATTGATTTTATGCACCTTGTAAAAAATATTAATTTTTTTAATATTTGTATCAAAAAAATTTGTATATTTGCAAACGAAAAGGAATGTAATAAAATCGGACAACTATGATACGGAAAATATGTTTTTCAATAGTTCTTGTGTTGATTTGCATGTCGACAGCCTACGGTCAAGAGTCTGGTGTTGCTGCCTTGCGAAATGAGTATCCGCTACTCATGCAAAAATTTGGAGACGAAGTTCAGCAGCAACGTGCCGCCTATTTCTTCATAATAGACGTATCGGGGTCGATGAACCAATACAAAGGCATCGTCGAACCTGCTCTCAAGGAGTTTTTTGGCTCTTTGCAGGATGGTGACTATGTAGATGTCATTCGTTTTGGCGAAGAGGCCGAAAAAGTGGATGGCTGTTACGGGACAATCTCGCGTGATAAAATTCAATCCTTGTGTCGCAACGTTGACAACATCTATTTCGCCACAAAGCCGAGCGACCCAGAAACCAAATCAAAACTTTGGAACAATACGAATTTGGCTAATGCTCTGCGAACCCTATCATCAGAAATGCATCAGATTGGTCTGACCGACGAGAAGGGAAACAAAATGCTCAAATTCGTTTTCTTCATCACAGACTTCGAACATGAGCCAGCACAAGCCGGAGGTGATGATTGGAATGCCATAAAGCAGCAGTTCGAGCATGAACAACAAGGATATAATGTCAATTTAATCACATTGCAACTTCCTGGCAAGCCTACCCATCTTCAACAAGTACGCAATGCGTTGCCCGACTTTTTCACTTTTCAGACCAAAGTTGTTGCCGATGGTAGTGAACTGTCCTCCTGGTTTGTGTCTTTGAAAAACCATATCTTGTTAGACAAATTCAAGGCAATCGTCTCAAAAAAGATCAAAGACATCAACCCACAGATCAAACCCGAAATAGACATAAACGGGGATATGGAGATAACAGCGATTTGGACTCCCAACGAATTGTTTGATAATTTTTCTATCACCTCACTCAACATAGATAACACAGATTGGGAGGTATTGGATTTTTCCCCACTAACGATTACGGAAGACTGCATAGTACTGCCCGAATGCCGAGTGAAATACAAGAAGAGCTCATTCGTACCCGCGTTTATCAACCCGAATGCCGAACTTGTCGCAACGATTAACTACAACGATTCACTCTCAAACGAACTTAACAAACTCATAGGAGAAGACGCACCAAAGGCGCAAACAGTTACAACATTCATAGATAAAACTCTTTATTGTCACGTGTGGACACTTGGCTGGTGCGTAATCTGTCTTGCATTGCTAATAATCTATGTGACAATGATATTTGTAGCCATGTCGCGCAACAGAAGATGGAGAATATGCGGCACATTTTATGTGTCACAAAATGGAGTTGAAATAACCCAACGGAAAAGAGTGAAAGGCAAACCCCAAATCCATATCGGTAATGGTGCAAAAGATTTACCCGTTAGCGGTTGCCGATGGCAACTTATCATAAAGGAGAAGAAAGTCCCAGTTCTTGTTCCTCTACTTCATTTTCGTTCACCTGGATATCAGACGCTGTCACCAACTGGGAACAGATTCAAAGTGGCCGGCAGGCAGTACACTGGCAACACGCCCGCCAAGCTCTTCCGTGGGGGAGATGTAATTGTTGAGACAGATTATAAAGTTCGTTGGATTAATCATTAATAACACATATAACTATGGCAACCAAACACATTTTTATCGGACTCGGTGGTTCTGGTGTTACAACCGTAGCCAATTTAAAGTACAAAATCTACGCAAGAACTATCGCTGCAGACAACCAAACAAGACTCGATAGCCTTAATTCGACACATAGGTTCTTTTTCATTGACACAGATGACAAAGCTATCAACGAGGCCAACACTCGGCACAAAAAGCAATTTGAAGAAGGTCGAGTTCGTCTGATTGATGACACGGAAAGAATAAATCTTGGAGACATCAATCCACACGCAGTATATTCCACAGCCGTCAACGAACAAGACTCAGAAGAGAACCAAACCATCACAGCATCATGTTCCCAAAGTACTGCCGACAGTTTACAGAATCAAGAATTGAATGATGGAGCAGGAATGATTCGTATGAGTTCGCGCATCGCTTTCATCCGCAAATCAGAAACCTTCTTCAATGGGATAACGGAAGCTTATAATTCATTGAAAGACCCAAACAATCATAATGGAAATGACATTAAGTTTTGGGTCGTCTCGAGCAGTTGCGGCGGAACAGGGAGCGGTATAGTAAACGATGTGCTTTACTATGTCAATATGGCAGCACAGATGCAGGGCGTGACAGGCTATCCGGATGTTGCCTTGGTTTTGTATATGCCCAAAAAGTACATGAACGATTTTGGCAATTCCCAACAATATGCAAACAATGCCTTTGCCCTGTACAAGGAAATTGAGCAGATTGCAGAATGGAGCCAAAGTGAGGCCTCGTCGAAAAATATTCATGCATTTGTAAATACGCTCGGACATAATATCAACACTGAAAATGGATATCGACCATTCCGTTTCTGCATCCCTATCGACTTTGAAGACGAGCTTCACCGCGCTTTCTCCAATTGTAAGGAAATGTACTCAACAACTGCCGAATTGCTTGATTACATTCACGATGGCAATGGGGCTGCTGCATTCAGGTCTCTCCTCATCAACGCCGAAACCAAATGCAATAACCGTAATTTGCACTACACACTGATTCCTATTGGGTATAATGCTATTCGCAAACCTGATGAATGGTTCGATAGATACCTGTCCTTACGCTTTAGATACGAGTTTCTCAAGTATGGAATACTGGGTGATGGCATCGATGGCAATACATGTTTTAATGAAGTAATCAAGCTCTTTAAGGAGGTCGTTGACCTGATTGGAGTATCAAACAGACAAAAATATATTCAAGATTTCCTTGACAAGAATTTGAATTCGAATATTATACAAGACTCCAATAGGAAGACCATTGTAGATCCCAACGGCATACTGTACGAATCGATGGGAACAGATGTGCTAACTGATTTTCAAAAAAGTCTTAATGAAAATTTTGGGGACATCGAACAACGCAAACAAAATGCCCTTAAAACGATAGAACAGCATATTTGGCGATGGGTGGAAACAAACGCACGCGCACATGGTCTATTGTATGTACGCGAAATCCTCTTCAAACTTGATGCCACGATAGAAAGTTTGTGTACGGCATACAAAAATCCTGTGACGAGCAATGACTATACAAAAATAATTGAGCCACTCAGAACGTCTATTGGGGCATTTAACCAACTGGGGTTTTTGAACCAAATTAACCAAATCGACCTAACCAATCTGGCTGCAAAGGCATTCAAAGTAACGCCTATCGAGATCATCACACGCGATTCTAGCGATGTAAAAAACTATCTGGCCGGAATACGCGACTGGGTATCATACAACGCAAACAAGTCGCTCTCTGATGAGATTTGTGATATACTACGAGCTGTAGCCGAAGGCGACAACGGAGTGTTGGACGGCATCAAGAACCATGTCGCGGATTTGATAGATACGACTCCGTGCAGTGCTGCCGAACAAGACTATCGCAAACTTGCCAGCACATTCTATGGATTATCGTCCGATGTACGCACCCGTTACATACCAGACATCACACGTTTTTCAAATGAAGGAATGCGATGGACTTCGGACAACCTTTTTGCGGCTTTATATACCAAACAAATTGAAACGTCAAGTTACGACGAGGAGACGGGTTTGCCTATACCGAAACATGACGACATTGAAAAAATCTACAATGAGGCCATCCGTAAATATACGGAACTTCATCTTGAAGAAAAGGGATACTACAAAGACAAAGAATCGCATTTCTTTATTAATACCGTCAAAAATAGTTCCGTCGTCATAGAGGAATTGACAGACATCTTTGTTTCGGTGTTCCGCAACATGCTATATTCCAACTCAGATGTTGAGCAGAAATGGGTGAACAAGAATTTGTGCGACTTCATCAACAAAGACTTTACTTCAGAGGACCTTCAAGCAATTCGCGATGAAGGAAAAGCCGCAGTGATGATGTGCTATGACAAACAAAGTGGTTACAACCCAATCACATGGGATATAAAAGTAGCACCAAATGAGGAGATTGCCAACAAAGTATTCTCTTCCCTACCTGGAACAAAAAACGAATATCCAGAAAGTAAAAATTCATCAGAGTTTTATCGTCTCTTTGCCCGTATCGGATTGCAATTTAAGGCCTACAATTCCTATCGTAATCAGGTGGACTTGTATGAGGCAAGTACGCAGAAGGAACTATTCCATTTCCATAAAAATTTTGCCGAACAAAACATTTCCTTACCCGTCAATCGCGTGAAGGTTACATTTGTCCGCTACCTGCTTTTGGATTATATGAAAGAGGACTATAAGGGGATCCTTGTACAGGGAACAGGTGCGTACAATAAAGGCAACTTCGCAAATTCTCCAATTTTGGAGAATGGCAATGAGGTTCTATTTGCAACAGACAATGCGCTTTCAATGAACGGATCAAACGACCACATCCAACTATCCACCCCCAACTATTACAGTATTCCTATTGACAATCGCGACCTGTATTACTCGGTTTTGCTTGAAAATTTTACCTCCTCTCATAACACCAATAACTACACCAACTTCATCAAGCGTTTTATTAAAGACGTTGACGATTTGATTCCTCGCTTTTTTGGGCAGCATTATGCTGATGCGAAAAAAACATTGCATGACGACCTTGACAACCTGTGGAAGCAAGCAAACACAAATAATCATGGGGCAGAGCAAATTGTTCTTGAAGAATTTCTCGCTTTACTTGATAACCAATTGAGAACCGTGAAACAATTTTTGGAGTTATAGTGCCAACATTAGTGGCCTATGCAAAGCCCTTGCATAGGCCACTTACATTAACATATCTATTACGAATACCTCAACAGATACTATCATTTTCTTATGGCTAAAGATACCGAGTATAAAAACAAGATTCCTACAAATCGATACGAACAAAAGTATTCTTCCTTGACAAGGGATATAAAGATTTTTATGCCAATAGAAGAAGATGACTGTACAAAAGATGAAGGAAATAAAAAAAGGAATGAGGGCGACGAGGATTTGCACTTTGTAGGACGTGAACGCGTTTCGGAAAGGCTTTACAATTGGCTTTCGGCTTCGGGCAGAGGGTCGTATCTCGTCACTGGTTTCCGAGGAATGGGCAAGACTACTATCGTAGAACGGACTATTCAAAGGCTGACAAAGGAACTGAACCCAACGTGCGAGATAAAATTTAAATTTTTATTGTGCATTATCCCCATTCTTGCTATTTCTTCATATATATTATGCGGAAAAAAATGCCTGTCGATTATAATTGGTATTGTTTTTTTACTTTTACTAATTATCTCCCCAATCAAATGGCATATTGGTCACACTAAAAAAAGAGAAAGCCCGAACAGCAAAAACGATAAAAAGCGTAAATCTTATATTGAAGGCCCTTATAGTAATAGTTCCAAGAAACAAACTAAAGAGAATGTCTCCAAACTTGATAATATTATTACTATATTCACAAGACTGAAAAAAATATTCGATTCACTGAAAACTGACGACAAAAAACCAAGTCAGAATCTCAATAATCTAATAAATGGTCTTAATACACTAAAAACTAAAAACGAACTGAGACAGAAACTCAATAGTCTTAAAAACATACTCAATTTACTGAATACTAACGACAAAGAACTGAATCAGAAACTCAAGAGTCTAATAGACAAACTCAATTCACTAAATATTGACGACAAAGAACTGAGTAAGAAACCCAATAAACTAATAAAGAAACTCAAAAGTCTAATAGACAAACTCAAATCATCAGGAACTAACAACGAAGAACTAAATAAGGAACTCAATAGTCTAATAGAAGAGCTCAACGAAAGACTAAAGCTTTGGAATGAATATCCCAAATATGATAAACGCTTTCTCGATAGGCTTATTAGGGGAAATAGGATTGACGATACCACTAAGGAATATTCAAATATAAAAATCACGGTCAATCTCGGACATGAGGTTCTGAAAGAAAGAGATATTCTTGGTCTGATTGCGACGAGTATTAGGGATGAGTATAAGAAATATATTAATAGTATTCGCCCCCGATGGATTTTTAAAGTATCTACAGTTGCTTTGATCAGTCTGCTTGGAGTCGCTTTAACATGGGGTACAAAAGAGATAGTCTCCAATACAATAACGCATACGAAAAATAACACCTATAATTATATCACCTATCAAGATGCAACACAATCTAATGAATGCTGTCCTGAAAGTGATAACTGGTTCTCTCGTACAGCATTCAACACGATTCAATTTTGTGGGAATCTTTATTATTATAAATATAAAGATGATAATGGCAAGAACTGGGGCAAGTGGCCTTGCCTTTTGGGTATATTTGTCGTATGGTTTTTCCTTATAAGAAAATTGATATATTTCACTGTCAAGCAATTGCCTTATTGGGGTACCCCATTTAGAGCCATTAAACGTCTTGATCTATTGTCCGACAGAATTGTTGCCACGACAGACGAGGAATCGGGTGGCGGTCAAAATATCGATAAAGGATTGCTCTCTATCTCGCTATTTGGCCAACGCAGACACAAAACATTGCCTATAGCCAATATCCGAGAGATTGAAACAGAATTGTCGTCAATCATTAATGATATTGCAGACAATTGTTCCAAATATTACAGAGCACGGTTCTTTATTGTTTTCGACGAGATGGACAAGATTGATCCAGCCTTAGTCGAACAGCCCCACAAGGACGAGATGCCTGAGTTTACCGATTCGGTAAAAGGATTTCCCGATGGAATGGACTCGCGCGTAAGACGACGCAACGTACTGAAACTCCTGGCAAATATAAAACTATTTGTCAACACAGCAAAAGCCAAATTCGTATTTATTTCTGGCCGCGAACTATATGATGCCTACCTGGCAGACCTTAGCGACCGTGATTTTGCCATCAGCAGCATTTTCAATGGGGTGTTAAACGTGGACAGTTTCCTAACACCCGAAGGAGGACAGACGGATGTGCGCTCGATGTCTGAATGGTATATTGCCAACAGGCTTATTCCTCGGGAATGGTTGAAAGAAAAAGAAAATGACAATGCCGTCAAGAATCACATTCTGAAACAAGAAAAGCCTTCTCTGAAATGGTACTATGAGTATTTGATAACAGAATGTACAAACAGAGCAGATGCAGCCTACATTATAGGATTCTTGCACATTTTCGCCGCATACCTTACCCACATAAGCAATGGTTCGCCAAAAAAGATTTCCCTGTACTTTGAAAAATACATACGAAAAGATTCAGACTGTCTGCCCATGAACGACTGGCAAGATGTATGTATTGTTGGTGAGCGAAAAGAGAAACAAGAAGGCAAGAATAAAGATTGCGAACAAAAAGTACTCTTTTTCGACTCCATACAACAGCGGACAATCAATTTTGTGTACTATCTGGCCAACCCAATTATGGGCACTATTACAAATGACCTTAGCAACTATGGCGACAGATTCCTCGTATCCTTGTCATTCATCATCGACCACATCTACAAACACCACAGCCGGAGTTTTTCATGGCGCAACATGGAGCAGATTCCCGACCTGCTTAAGACCAGCAAGGCTCCCGAACTGAGAGACTCTGTCACATCATTAATGGAGTACCTTACCCAAATACACATCTCTCCCGTACTGATTGGTCTAAACGAGTACAAATTCCATAAAAGCATAGCGGAGGAAATCTCGGTCATCTCCAAGCTATCGGACGAGGCCTCGGCTATATTTAACTTTACATTGGACGAGTCAATGTCTGTGATTCAGCACAATACCCAACTACTGAACTACTACAGAGAAATGGAACACCGCAAGAATACTGACGGGGATGGGTCCGAGTGGAGTAACGACAAGTATCAACCTATCATTGCTCGCATTCATTCCAATCTCGGTGACTTACACTATTGGGACGAAGACTATTACGCAGCTTCTCTCGAATACCGTGCCGCTATTGAAGTATTGCCTAATAAAAGAGGAAGCCAATCAAGCTTTTTGACAAAGATGCGCTGTATGTTGAAACTTGGTTTGACATACGAGATGCGCAAACTATATCCTAACGCATATCAAATTTACTGCAATCTTATCGAAGATCTGATAAGCCAGAGATGGATTGAAGAGGAAAAATTCGGTCTTTCGGTGCTCGACACCTATGTTGCAGACTGGCGAGGGAAACAGCAAACTTTGGTTTATCCTGCACCGTCACAAGGCAAAGGTGATTTGGACGAAAAATATAAGCAACAGTTCAAAATCAACTTATATAATGGCGAAGGCAATTATGAATATATGACAAATGTCGATGGCGTGATTTCTTCGTTTGCCAATAATCTGACTCGTGAAAAATCAGAACAGGTTAACAAACTAACTTTGTTTGAAGAAATACGTTATGTATACCAATCAATACTTGCAAAACTCAGCATCTTGGAGAAAATGGGGATGAGCGGAATCACCCAAACGAATATCGATGTGGCAGAAGGGGAGTTTATTGCCATCCACAAGAGTGTGAATATTCGGGAAAAATTCATTATTTCAGCAGACTTTTTCCGCAAACTTGCCGAAATACTCTATTATAAAAACAGCCTCACTATCTTGAGCCAAAATCAGGACTCGCTGTACGCATCGGTATATTATGGTGATTACGACCTACTTGCCCACTTGGACGACTATTGTATGTACGGAACCATCCCTAATAATAGCAACGCTCTGGAGGTTAAGCACGATGTGAAATTCTTCTTTAACTGGATGAACAGTGAGTTCGCCGACAAGGATCCTAAATTTTCATACAAAAAATTCAAAGGGGAAGACGGAAAAACAAAGAAATCCTTTAAAGCACTATTTGAAGAATTAAAAGAATATGTCAGCGATTCTAATGTGAATCATCTACTATCGACTCTTTCCGATCAAATGAAAGCTAACGTGAATGGATTTCTTGATTATAATATAGATAAAGTTACAACCAATGAATCGGAAATATTCTTTTTCGGTTCGCTTGACTATTGTGATTTCCATAGGCACAATATGCGGAAAAATAATCTTCGCCCAGCGTGCTACGCTTGTAAATATTATACAAGAAGCTTACGCATATTGGCTGCAAATATGTTTGAAAACAAGGACGTTCTTCAAAACAACTTGACCAAATCATTGGGGGTTCTAAATCTTTCGTTTAAAAAGTATCTTTTATATACCAACTCCAACAGTATTAAAACTTTGGCGCAAACACTTGAAGGGTTTGGGAATGTCATGTTCGCTTGTGCGTCGGGCAACAAATACGAACACGATAAATACAAATCCGATTTTGGCATTAATCCCCACATTATTTCCGCCATATCTAAACTGTTATCTACGGATAATGACGAACAGGCTGAAACGATCATCCAAAATCTTGGCAAAAACCTTGAAGGAAGCGATGGCAAGAATAAAGCGAAATTGAGCAGACTTGACAAAAGTATTCTGTATTATTTTGATGCGTATAGATTTTATCTGATTAACGCCGACTACAACGAAGCGGTTGGATGTCTCAAAAAGATAACGACTATCCTAACCTACTACATCGAGGTTCTTTGCTATTATCCTTCAAATTCCAACAATCCTTTTAATGATGAATCTGAAACTATACGTTGTCTTTTGTATGGTAATAGCGCGATACAAATAAAACCCGTATTAGACGAGTTGTTCCGACATGTGGCACGCTATACTGGATACAAGTATGACCATATCAATATATCGGAAATCAATGAGCTTAAGTGGATATATAGCAAAGAACTGTGCGACAACATTGATCTGACCAAACTATCTGTTTACCCCGACATCAGATCTTGTTGGCTCAGAATAGCCGAAATCAAGACGAAAGGATTGAAATACTTGATGAAGAACGAAAAAGATGGACAAAAGAAGAAAGGTTATACCGAATCCTACCTGACTCACATCCGCGACACATATCCCCTTATTGCTCCGAAAAGGCGAAACGAAACAACATTTTATGAAGAGGTTCTCGCTTACTATACTAAGGTAAGATACAATGACCATATTTTAAACAATCTTCTCGGCAGAAACCCATTTGTGAACCGTGAAAAAGGAGGTTATACCAATGAATTCCATATTGAATTCTACAAACTATTGGCTGGTTATCTGAATTCGGGAGAGGATAATGACCGAATCGACAAGGTGTTGTTTGATACAGCTTGTGATGTTGAGGACAGACTGCATTTAATTGAGTACCTGATTTTGGATACGCTCAACTGCATCTCCAATATGGTAAAAGTTTTCACACCACACAATCATCTTACCTCTTATTCAAAGAGTTTCATCGCTATCGTTTACAATTTCTATTGGGAATGGGCACGAAAATATGAATTTCTCTACAGTCTGTACCAGTATCAGGAATCAATAATACCCATACGGTATAAAGACATGCAAGATAGTGAAGAGAATGAATCATTTAATTGTTTTTACTTCAATAAACCGTTCCAAAACAACAATGAGTATCTACGTTACAATCCTGAAAAAGCGAATAAGATTATCAAGAATATAGCAGGGGGTATCAGATCAGAGAAAACGGGAGAGACAATAGAACGAGAACTTCGCGACGCTATGACCAAGTGCGCTCGAATCATATCCAATATTCCATTCAACAAGGAAGAAATCCTGCGTTTTGGACTACGGAGTGACAGATTATACGAGCGGTTGCGGCACGAGATTGATGACATTACCATCAACACTATTTTCAGTAACTATACTGCAGAAATGGCGTTGAGGAACTATAAACTGTCCGAAGAGGCTAACACAGAAGGTGAAGCATATACTGAGATGATAAGTTCGTTGCATTTCCTGAATGACGACCTCAACAACGACACATGTCAATTTAATATAGCCTGCGACCGATTCCTGCTCAACTGCGGAGTAGTCGAACAACAACGTAAAGAACTTGAAAAGCTGTACTGCGTCTCAAACGTGTACGACCTCAATAGTGCCTACATCACGGGGCCGAACAAATTGGAGAACACTATTACAAGAAAAGAAGATCTAATTCGCTCCAATTATTTAAATTCAGAATACTTATAGCATCTTCGTTAGCTATGAAAATAATAGAAACAATCAAAAATTCAAAAAAATGAGTAACGTATTTATTAAATGCACTTTGGAGGATCCAAAGCAAGAATGTGACATAGTGTTAAAGAATGAACAAAATAAGCCCTGTATTGATTTGGGTGGAAATAATACAGTATCCGAAGGGGGAAAACTACTACTTAATCTCCAACATCACACACATCCACAGATTCCAGATGCAATAAACGTACTAACCACAGAAGTTCACAAAAACGGACAAGAAGCTCCGGTATCTCACAAACAATCACTTGGATACATTCCCGAAGGGTACGTCAAATATCTTGCCCCATTCCTAAATGAGGATGCTGCTGGATTTAAAGATACATTCAAAAACTATTTTGACGTAACTATCCATAGAATTGATACTAACGCCTGCGGGTCAGATGGTATAACCATCAAAATTTGTGTAAAATGAATAAATTCAACCCATCAATTGAACTTGAGCAACAGCTCGGCAGCCAAATATACACCGCCCTGCAAGGGAACGTGGTGGAAGAGGTGCTGCGTAAGACAAAAATCAGTAGCAACGACGCTTACTGGCGTAGCAATATGGAGGGGCACTGTCTAAAAGTTCAGCCAGAACTGCTGCCAGATTTCTACAACTTATGTCAGGATGTGAAGCAGCAACTGAACTTCAATGAGCCAGTAGATTTCTATATCACAGGTGACGCTACCGTCAACGCTTTCTCGTTGGCTGCCGAAGATGAAGACTCTCCCCACATCGTCAACATCAACTCCGGACTCTTCGACCTGATGTCGCAGGACGAGCTACGCTTTGTGGTAGGCCACGAGCTCGGCCACCTTATCAATCGAGACACGGCACTCTCGAGACTGATAGGGTTTGTGTTTCCACCAAACTCAAATGCACCAGTGTCGCTACAATATAAAATCCGTCTGCACAACCAACTGGCAGAATTGGTAGCTGACCGATACGGATATTTGGCATCAGGCAATATGAACGCTTGCGTGACAGCTTTCTTCAAGATGGCTTCGGGTCTCGACTTGGAGAAAATGAATGTAAGCATCGACGCCCTGTTGTCGGATAACACACGCCGTCTTGATTATTTCTTGCACGACAAGGGAGTGAGCCGAGCTTCGCACCCTGTCAACCCCATCCGCGTGCAGGCTCTTAACCTATTCACAAATGCCACGTCGGAGAAAGAGTTGCAGGACGGAATGGACGAACTGATTTCCATATTACTGAAAGTTGGCAATACGGAACTGGATGAGCATTTGGCTTGTTTCATCGCATCGGCTGGCATTATCGTGGCCTCATCAGACGGAGAGGTGAATGATGATGAATTAGAGCAGATAATAGACACTCTGGCCAGTCTGCAAATGTTTCCTCGCCGTTATCTGGAAGAAATTGCCGCAAGCGACATCGGTGAAGTGTTCAATCAGGCTGTCGGAAATATTATTAACATCAACCCTGGTATGCGCGAAGGACTACTGCAATATATGATAAGTATAGTGATGAGCGACAAACGCATTGCCAAAGAAGAGGTGGAACTGCTATACGGCTTCGGTGACAGCATTGGGTTCAGCGAAATGGAGGTAGCTTCGGCTATAGCAGAATCCATCCAACAAAGGTACATACCCAGTCTGGAGTCAATCATTTAAATATATTAATCAGGCAGCAAAAGTGATACACTAAATACAAAAATGATAAAAACATGTCTTGGAATACTTTAACCGAAAGGCAAAAGCAATTAGATCGTGCCATTGAGGGGTGTAATGTCTCATTGGACAGCAGCGAAAGCTGCCTGAATAGGGTGATGGAATCCATCGGGGCCAACATGGATGAGAAAGATTTTGTCCGTGAGCGTATCACTCTGCGGTTGCGGACACAACAGGTGCTGAAAGAAACCGATGACTTAATCGACCGCACGAGTCGGATGCTTGACTTCTTTGAGGAAGACGACAAAAAATGGGAACTATAATAAAGCAGGTAATCCAACCAGATTTATACTTGTCTATGAAGGGGACTGGTCACCTTATTCTTTGCAACAATCTCATTGCAAGGATAATAGGTTGGTAGCCCGCATGAAAGAATTATCTGTGGCAGCGGATGTGAGGTACATCCTCGTTTGCGTGGACGACAGAGTGGACTTTAGGTGCTTGAACTTTGAGACCATTAGTCGTCAAGGTAATGGTAGTCGTATATGAACAGGGTGTCGCCTTGGTCGTTTCTTTCTACCACATGTTGCGGATAGTCTCCCTCTCCCGAGAATGTGTAATGACTCTCCACAATTGTTTCGCCGTCTATAGTCATCTTGCGTGTGGCCCAGAAATTCCGTCCGTAGAGAGGCTCATCGCCAGAATTAATCATATAGACAAGTCCACGATATGGACTGAGTTTGTCGCTGGGCGATGCCGTCAGCTGGATGATTTGGTGAATTGTGTCATAATGAAGGTCATTGAGCCATCCGTTAATATTCTCGCCTTCAAACGGGTATGTTATATCTTCCCTGAGTCCGTAAGAGCGTTCCTGACACATTCCAACCCATTCGGCGCCATCATAGAGCAGAGTGTTGGTGTAGGTGAAGCTTCTGACTAACGTATCCTGACGGTATTGGTGCAGTTCGCAGTCTTGTCGTATCATCCTGTTGGCGTCATAGACGCACGATATGGTGTGGTATTCTGATTTAGACTTGATGGTTATGGTGGTCATTCTGTCGAAGCGGTCGTATGCAAATGTCATTGTCGAGTCGCCGACCTCTATCTTCATAAGCTTGTCGTCTACCCAATGCCAGTTTTCGGTCAGGTCGACGGAATGGTCGGGGGTGTAGCGATGTATGCTGGCAATCTTCTTGTCGGGATTAAACACACCTACGGTTTGTTGCACCTTGTTGCATGATACAAAAAGGATTATAGCTGTCAAAAATAAGATGACTCGTTTCATTTTTGTTGTTATTTTTAAGTTCTAAAGAATACTATTTTTCAATTTGTCCATCTTGCAGTAATTCTTGATGTCCTTATTCTCATCCCTATATTCTGCTATCAACATTTCGTAATTTACTGGATTCAAGACACAAATGCAACTATGTTTATGATATTTGTGAATTAGAAATCGAAAGCAAAGATACGACAATTTTCTTGAATACGAGAAAGGAAATCCAAGTTTTGCTTATGTGCTCATCTTATGAAAACGTTGCACAATATTTTGGTCTGTTTTGCGTTATTATTGAAAATTATCAACCATGAGATACCCTATCGGAGTACAATCGTTTGAAAAAATCATTGAAGGCGGCTATGCGTATGTCGACAAGACCGACCTCATCTATGATTTGGCACAGGAGAACGTCTGTCTCCTTTGTCGTCCTCGCCGTTTCGGCAAAAGTCTGCTCATCTCCACGTTAGAGGCTTACTTCAAGGGGCGCAAAGAACTGTTCGAAGGGTTAAAAATCATGGATTATGAGAAGGATTGGACGAAATACCCCGTGTTCCGTCTTGATTTTGCGATAGGAAATTTCTCCAATCCCAAATGCCTGTCGGAGATTTTGGAGGCCTTTGTGGCGGAAGGAGAACAACAGTATGGTATAGTGCCTATAGGCAAAGATTTTGGATTGCGGTTCAAGAACATGCTTCATCAGGCTCGTGTGCAGACGGGCCACAAGGCGGTGGTGCTGATTGACGAGTATGACAAGCCGCTGTTGGACGTGATTGGGGAGGATTTGGAGCAAATACACCGCAACATTTTGAAGGGCTTCTACGGCACCTTCAAGGCTGCCGACGAGGACTTGCGATTTGTACTGCTCACGGGCGTCACGAAGTTTTCGCAAATCAGCGTTTTCTCGGGCTTCAACCAGCCCAAAGACATCAGCATGGATGCTCATTACGAAGCCATCTGCGGCATCACCGAAGAGGAGCTTTATACGGATTTTGCCGAATCTATACGCGAGTTGGCTCAGGCGATGGATTATTCGGAAGAGGAGATGAAGGCGGAACTGAAGCAGCAATACGACGGCTACCATTTCAGCAAACGGCTCACAGACATATACAACCCTTTCAGCCTGATAAACGCTTTCAGCGTTAAGGATATTGACAACTACTGGTATCGCTCGGGCACGCCCACATTCTTGGCCAAGCTGATTAACGGTCACAACATCAATATGGAGAAACTGTTGGCCCGTTCCTATGCTTCACAAAAATTCATAGACTACAGGGCCGATGTCTCCGACCCGTTGGCCATGCTGTACCAAAGCGGCTATTTGACCATCAAGGCCTACGACCGCGTGGGACGCTGCTACTGGCTCGACTACCCTAACGCCGAAGTGCGTGGCGGGTTCACCACCTTGGTGGCCAACGATTATTACGGCAAGGATATCGAATTCGGCTCGTGGGCTCAGGAAATCAATCGTATCGTATATGAGGGGCGCGTCGAGGACTTGGAGGATGCCTTTGTCAGTTTCTTTGCCGATATCGACTATCAGGCACATCAGAAACTCAAAGCCGCAAGTTATGAGGAACATTTCCATTATACCTTTTACCTCATCATGAAACTCCTCTCCTGCTATCGTCCCCTAATAGAGAAACAGAACAGCCGAGGCCGCTGTGATATGGTAGTGGAGTCGCCAAAATACGTCTACATCTTCGAGTTCAAACTGAACGGCAAGGCCGACGAGGCCCTGCAGCAGATAGCCGAAAAGGGCTACGCCGAGTCCTACCAAGCAGATCCACGACAGGTGTACCGCATCGGCGTGGGCTTCAGCCAGGAATCGAACGGCATTGCCGAGTGGAAGGTAGAATAAAAAAAAGAAATTATTAACCATAATAAATACAACTATGATTATCACTATTTGCATTCTTATTCTCGCCTACACCCTTAAGGGAAAACCGATAGGCGAACTCGTGGAAAAGGTCAAAGACGTTGAGTGGAAAGACATTGCCCAACGTATTTGGGATTCGGTCAAGTCGTTCTGCTTGAAAGCCGGAAAGAAAGCCAGCCAGCCGCTGCTGACGTTTTACTATGTGATAACCGATGAGAACACTCCGGTCAAGGACAAGGCTTTGGTGTATGGGGCGCTGCTGTATATCATCTCCCCTCTGGATCTGGTTCCCCGAAAGATCCTCGGCTTACTGGGTGTTTTGGACGATACCGCAGTGGCAGTGCTTGTATATAAAAAGATTTCGGCATCCGTCACGCCTGAGATTGAAAAGAAAGTAAAAGCCACGCTGTCCGAATGGTTCGGAGATGACGATGATACAAAATTAGGCTTTGTCGGAGAATAACGCCATTAACAGCCCAAACACTAATAGTACCTGGAATACCCATTGAGATAGAGTTTGTGAGGTGCGGGGAAATCTTTGTGGATAGGCGAACAGCTGCATGCAAGATCTGTTCTCCCCTACCCCATAAACAGCGAGAGAGGCCGCCGGCGGGCGGCCTCTCTCGCTGTTTAAAAAGTATGATTAGTATATCACACTGACTTTGAATTGCATATCGGGAATATTTTCGATGTCTTCGGGCAGAAAGCCGTCGAGGTCTTCGAGAATGAAGTAGACATGGCCTTCATCGTATTCAAAACGATAGTTTTCAGCAACGGTGACGTCGTACCCAGCAGAATAATACGGATAAACGTATGGCATTCCGTGCCAAGTGTCGTTATTGAAGACGTAGGCTTCAACTGCACCATTTTCCACCACATCACGAGTAATGTCGGCATTTTCCCAGCGAGACACATAGTAGCTCTCGCCAGCTGGCTGCATCCATTGGTTGGCTTTAACGGTGTAGAAATGCGAGCGGACTTGTGAGCCATAGGTGATGTACTCTTTTCTGCATCCTGTGGGGAGGAGCAGCAATGCCATCAAGGGCAACAACAACAGTTTTTTAAGATTCATATTGGTTGTTTTTATTAATTAATAATTCAGTTTATTTCAATTTGCAAAAATACAAATTTTATTTCGTATTTTTCCCTTTTACGAACATATTTTTCCTAAAACAATCATTTCAACTGCACTACGGTGATGCCGTCACCACCCAATTCCAGGCGTTCGGAACGGAAAGATTTGACATCGCGGTTGGACTGGAGATATTCGCGGATGATTTGTTTCAGGATGCCGTAACCTTTGCCGTGAAGTATGCGCAACTCCTTCTCACTGAGCAGCTGAGCATCGTCCATGAAGTGCTGAAGGTTGTCCATGGCCTCGTCGGCACGTTGGCCTCGGAGGTCGATGGTAGGATTGAAAGTCTTGCGTTTCTCGTTGATGTCGTCGTAGATGGATTGGAAACGGCTGTTTTTCTGACTGGTCTTGTCGGTGGGGATGACTTTTTTCTTGGTGGCAGAAAGGCGGTCGAGGGCGATGGTCATGCGGATGCTGTTGCTCTCGACTACGGCCTTCTTACCCTTCATCTCGACCACCTGGCCGAAGGTGTCCTGACCGTCGATACGCACGATGGTGCCCACTGTGATGACACCGCCCTCTTCATCCGTTGCCGCTGGCGAAGAGGCGGCTTTGGCAGCTCGGGTGAGGGTGTCGACATGTTCCTTGTACTTGCCCTCCTTGCGTTGCTCGTCGTGCTGTTCCTGTGCCGAGGCAATGCGCTCGGCTTCGGCCTTCATACGCTGACGGGCCTGCAATGTACGCTCACGCTCGGCCTGGGCTTCCTTGATGTCGCTGATGGTCTGCTCAACGGTGCGGTTGGCGTCAGCCAGTATCTGCTGCGCCTCCTTGCGGGCGGCACTGAGTATGTCGTATCGTTTGGATTCCAACTTCTCGGTGAGCTGCTGGTATTTGGCGGTAACCTCGGCAAGAAAGTTGTCGGCCACCTCCAACTGGGTCTTCTGACGGGCGATTTCCTGCTTGTCGAGTTCTATCTGCTGCAACTGGTGTTCGAAATTGAGCATCTCGCCACCCACCTTCTCACCAGCCGCCTTGAGTACCGACTCGGGGAAGCCGATGTTCTGCGCTATCTCAAAGGCAAAAGAGCTGCCAGGATGACCTATCGAGAGACGGTAGAGGGGTTTCATGCGTTCGGTGTCGAAGAGCATGGCGCCGTTGCGTATGCCAGGGCATTTGTCGGCCAAAAGCTTGAGGTCGGCAAAGTGGGTGGTGACCACTCCGAAAGCATGACGCCTATAGAGTTCTTCCAGCAATGCCTCGGCAATGGCGCACCCCGAGCGGGGCTCGGTGCCTCCGCCCAACTCGTCGAGCAGGAAGAGGGTGCCCTCCTGGGCAGTTTCGAGCAGCTGCTTCATATTCTGCAGGTGCGAGGTGTAGGTGCTCAAATCGTTGTCGATAGACTGCTGGTCGCCGATGTCGATAAAGATATTGTCAAAAATGCCGAACTCGGAAGTCTCGCGGCAAGGCACCAGCAGCCCGCATTGGAGCATATACTGGATAAGTCCCACAGCCTTGAGGCATACCGACTTACCGCCCGCATTGGGGCCCGACACAATCAGGATGTGGGCGTCGTCGTTGAGTTCGATATCGAACGGCACCACCTCGCCCTCCTTGTGGTTGAGGTAGAGCAAAGGGTGGCGGGCGTCGAGCCAGTTGATTTTGGTGATGCTGTCCACGATGGGACGACCGGCACGCAGGGTGAGGGCGAAACGGGCCTTGGCACGGATAAAGTCGATGCGGGCCAAGAACCAATAAGCATTTACCAGTTCGTTCAGCTGGGGCCGCAGCATATCGGTAAAACGGGCCAGGATTTTCTGTATCTCGTGCCTCTCGGCAAACTCCAGTTCTCGCAGGTCGTTGTTGAGTTCCACCACCTCGGTAGGCTCCAGATAGGCGGTCTGGCGGGTAGCCGACTCGTCGTGGATAAGGCCTTTGATTTTGCGACGGTGGGTGTCGAGCATCGGTATCACCATACGTCCGTTGCGGATGGTCACCTCGGCGTTCTCGGGGGCCCAGCCCTCCTGTTTGGCGCGTGCCAGCTGTTTGCTGATTTGCACATCCACATCGTTGCGCTTCTTGTTCATCTGTCGGCGGATGTCGAGCAGGAGGTCGGAAGCGTTGTCAAAGATTTCGCCTTTGTCGTCAATGATCTTGGCCACAGCCTTGGCAATGGCGGGGTTGAGGTTGACATGCGAGGCCAGCTCGTACAGCTGGGGATAGCGCACGGGGTCGTCGCGCAGCAGGAAGCGGAGGCACTCGCCGATGGTGTGCAGCGAGCACTTGAGGTCGAACAGCGCCTGCTGCTCGATGACGGTGTTCTCCACCTTGAGTCGCAGAAGTTCGTCGGTGAGGTCGATAAAATCCTGTGCGGGGAAACTGTTCTCCAGCACCAGTATTTGGCGGAACTCCTCGGTCTGCTGCAGATAGCGCACCACGCGGTCGTAGTTGGCCGAGAAGGCCATCTCCTGCACCATACGCACCGCCAGGGCATTGGTGCACTCTGCCGCCACATATTCGCGTATCTTGTTAAAGCCGAGTTTCTCTTCTATAGTCATATTGGAATGTTCTTTATCTTCCGAAAAATCATCAATCAAAGTCCAAATAAAAAGGCCAGTGGTTGCGGAAAGTGCGCAACTGGCCGTAGTCCAAGACAGCGGTCTGCACCTGCTGACGCGAAGGATCGCAAGCGCTGAGGGGCTGTCCTTTGAAATCGATGGCAGTGCTGTTGCCTGTGTAGGGTATTCCCACCCCGTCGGTGCCCACGCGGTTGACACCGACGACGTAGGCAATATTCTCAATGGCGCGTGCCTTGAGCAGGGTGTTCCACGCCTCGTGGCGCGACCCTGGCCAGTTGGCGCATACAATGAGCAGGTCGTAGTCGAGGGCGCAGTCTTCCGCACAGCGGTCCACCCCGTTGTGGGGCAGTTTGTGCTGCTCGGTGGCGGGCACACCATTGCGGAGCCATTTGGGAAAACGGAGGTCGTAGCACACCGCAGGTTTGATGCGCCATCCGCGCCATTCCAGCAACTCCCTACGACAGCCTCGGGCCAGCTGCGAGGCCTCGCTGCTCATGCGGAAAGTGTGGGCCTTGTCGTAGCAGCCATGCGTCCCGTCGGGGCGCACCCAGTGCAACCTATTATACACCTGTCCGTCGACCTTGACCGTCCATGTGCCGACAAACAGGGCATCGTGGCTGCGGGCCATGTGTCGGGCAAACCGTAGGGTGTCGCCTTCGGGCTCCTCGGCCATGGCGGCCATATTGTCCGAAAAACCTGTGTTGAAGGTCTCGGGCACCACCAATATATCGGCCTTGCCCGCAACAGGGGCAAAAGCCTCTTCCACCAACCGATAGTTGTCGTCGGGAGCCTCCCAGGCAATATCCTGCTGGTAATATGCAATCGTCAGTGTGGGCTTAATATCGTTCATAATCAATCTCCGCAATTACAAGCCAAATCCCATATTTTCTTCACGTTGGGCAATATTTTCTCGATAGCGTCCTGGTCGTCGAGTGTCAGCGGGCAGCCCCGCAGGTCGAGCACCTGCAGCACTCCATCAAGCCGTGCATACGTCTCCGGCACCTCGGTGACGTATGTGGCCCACAGCACAAGTTCCTCCAGTTCCTCCAAGGCGGACCACGAGGCGGGCAGCACCATGAGCGGATTGCGGCTGAGGTCTATGCGGCGCAGATGGGTCAGCGACCCTATGCTGTCGGGCATACGGGCGATGCGGTTGCCCCGCAGGTCGAGTTCCCGCAGGTTGGGCATCGAAAGCACCTCTGCTGGCAGTTGCTTGAGCCTCTTGTTGCGAAGCTGGAGGATATACACCTCCTCGGGGTTGCGAACCTCGGCAAGCGACTTATACACCTTGTCGGGCTGGGCACACACCCCTACGCACACGCCTATAAAGAGCAGCACCATGAGCAGCAGTTTGCGGGCTCGCGATCGGTCGGCCTCCAACTGGTCGGCCAAGGCCTGCGGCGACTCGAACTTGCGTATGTCGCGCAGCCGATCGACGAACTCCACCGTCACCGTCTGCCCATACAGGTTGCCGTCGAAATCAAAAATGTTCACCTCAAACGTGGCAGGGCCGTTGCCGAAAGTGGGCTGTCCGCCCAAGTTGGCCATTCCCCTGAGGGTGGTTCCGCCCCACTCCACTCGCACCGCATACACCCCCTCGGCGGGCAAAGCCTTGCCGTCGTCCTCCACCTCCACATTGGCTGTCGGGAAGCCTATACGGCGCCCCACCTGGCGTCCTTGCGCCACGCGGCCCGTAACCTTGTAACCCGTGCCGAGCATGGCGGAAGCCAGGGCCACATCGCCCCGATAGAGGGCTTTGCGTATTTGGGTGGAGCTGACCTCTATGTCGCCGTAGCGTACAGCCGTATCCTCAAAAATCCGCACCCCCAACGATTCCGCCACGGCGGGCAGGCGGTCGAAATCGTTGTGCAGTTTGTTGCCGAACATATTGTCAAAACCCAGCACCAACGCCTCGGCGTGGAGCCGCCCCACGAGCACACTGCGCAGGAAGTCGCAAGCCGACATTTGCGCCATCTCGGCATCGAAATGCACCTCTACCACATCCGTCACGCCAAACTGCTCCAGCAGCACGTAGCGCTCGGCATTGGTGGTGATGCGGAAAGCCTTGACGGCATCGTGCGAGAGCACCTGCCGAGGATGCAGGTCAAAAGTGACCACCACAGGACGCAGCGACAACCGTTCGGACACCTCCATCAGCGTCGAAAGGATATGCCTATGGCCTATATGCACACCGTCGAACATGCCGACCGTGACCACGCTCCGTTCCGTTAATTTGCTAATATTATTTAATTTATAAATATTCACTTATAATAATTAGAATTTGCAAAGTTACAAACTTTTTTCCGATTGAACCCAATTAGTGATGAAAAATTCCACAAACGGCCTCCAACGAGCAGCAAACGGCATCAAAAACAGGCACCTGCAAAGCCCTCGGGAGCATGAGGAGTATATGTGCCTCCGTCTGTCGTCCGATGAAGGGTCGCTATAGCGTCGCTATCGTTTCGTCACACTGTCGCATATACGAGCGACCCAATCGTCACCCAGCCGTCACCCACTCATCATCCCACGCTGATTCTGAGGCGAAGCCACAACCTCCGTACCGCAGCACAAGCCATACGGATGCCCGTCCGCACCAACGAGGAAGAAGAGGTCAAATCATGTCCCACCCGATAACAAACACAAGCCAATATCAGTCAATTATTTGAAATCGTATCTAATGAAATTTAAGGGGAGTTCTATAAATTAAAAAATTGTTAATCATTTGTTTATGTCAATATTTTTTCATATCTTTGCAAAATAATTGAAGAGTTTTGATATGGCATACAAAAAATCATCTGAAACAGGCATGTTCGACCAGGAATTTACCCCCTATCAAAAATACAGATAAGATGATGCCTATATGAAGAAAAAAAGTGTTTCTCGCCATAAAAGAATAAAACCAATAACATATTTTTGGATAATAACTTTTCTTTTTGTTGGTAGTATTACAGTCAATACGGAATATAAACGGTGGCAGATAGAAAAGGATCCTGCTGAAACATATGCGATTGTATATGCTATTTCTTTAGGTTCAGGGCATGGTTATGTCCGTTTTTATAGATTTGAAATAGAGGGGACTACCTACTATGGAAGAGCATTTTCTGGATGTGAAATTGGAGATTGGATTAAGGTAAGGTACTTGCGTTCTGACCCGTCAAAAAATAGAAGTGTACATAATGAATAATATAGAATCTCAAGCATAGTCTTGTATCAATGACGAAGTTCTATAATGGTTGGTTAGGTCAATAAAAACGACCATCCGCCAAAAGTGGAGAGGGGAATAAATTCAAGACGGACGGGGGAAGTCAAACTCCACATATTCACGACAAAAACCACACCAATAAGAAAAAACAGAATATACATTATAGAATAAAAACTAACGAATGATGAGAGTATATTGGACAAATATTGAATATCAGCATGTGGATGTAGATGAAAACAACAACCACAATAAAGGAATGGTATATGTTTTCGTACAATCCAGAGATGCCATATCCGCCTTAAACAAAATTATTAAGTCTAATCAATTCAAAGACAAAAAAATCACGAAATGCGAGTTTATTTGCCCATATAACGTTGATATGGAGGAATGGGATGAGAGTGTTGAATTTGGATCTCCAGAAGAAACGACCAATCATTACAAAAAATTATATAAATTCGCAATGCAAAGTAGAAATCCAGTATTTGACTATTTTTGGGAATACAAGAAATAATTGATAAAGAATTAATAAAAAACAATAAAAAAATGGTACAAAACATCAAAAAACTGACCATGCTGCTTTTCGTGGCAGCCACAATGTTCACATTTTCGTCCTGCAACAAGGACAACACCGAAGACACCCCCTCCGGCGGCGGTGGCGGCAGCTCCGCCAACTACCCCGAGTCCGTTTCCGAGACCAAATGGAGCTGGGGTAGTCAAACAGGTTCGGAAGATATAAATGGTTATAACATGGTAATAGTCACTTTTTCGCAAACGGGAAATTTGACTTATGTCACCATGCAAAGACTTGACTACTCGTCCAATCATTATCGGGGAACCTACACCTATTCTTCGGGGAATGGAACAATGGCGTTAGAGAACCCAGATACGCATGAGCCTGCTAGCGCCACATTCTCCATCAACGGCAATACGTTTACATTCAAAATTAACGGTGCCACCTACCCACTCACCAAACAGTAATCCCATCAGAAAACCCTCACCTCCCCCAAGGGTGCCAGCCACCTACACCATAACCCCATACCCATACGCCTATGAGCAGTCGTTGATTTTCAACTTCAAATCGGGAGGTGCCTCTGTCACCAGCGGCACCCTGACCGTCACGGTGGACGGCCCCGAATATTACTTTGTCTTCTCTGGC
>JAZUFY010000075.1:0-19441 GCA_045640925.1 Bacteroidales bacterium | reverse complement strand
GAAGTATTCTCATATATCTTATGGTGGGTTCTATAAATTCATTTTTTGACCTAAAGATGGCATAGTGCTATGGCCAGCGACCGAAGAGGAACTTGCTATGGCCAGCGACCGAAGTGGAGCTAACCCTTTGTTCCACCTTTTAGGTAATTTAACTTCTTTTACAGCCTCATTTATCGAATAGGTTTCGAGGAGTGATTTCGGTTGCAAAGTTACACTTTTTTCTTTATATAGGCATCATTTTATCTGTATTTTTGATGGGGGGGGGAAAGGGTGCCAGCGTATGAGGCTGACACCCTTGGGAGAGATGGGGTGAGGTGGTTACTGCACCTTGTGGAGGGTGCCGGAGTAGTCGCCTTGGCTTCCGTCCACCATTGTGCGTTTGCCTTCGATGACCATTGTGTCGTTGGTCAGGCTTTTGATGGTCAGATCGAGGTACTCTGTTATTTCCCTTTCATAATCGTAGGAATAATACGTATAGGAACCGTGTAGTTTGTTGCCCGACAGCGTATAACTATAATGGTACTCCTGTACATCGCAGGTATGGTCGGCATTGAAAGTAATGTCGCAGTATTGGTAGCTGGCATTTTCGAAGTGCCAAGTGCCGATGAGTTTAGACTCATCGATAGATGACGAGGAACCGGAGCCGCTGCCGCCGTTGTTGCCATCGTCCTTGTTGCAGGACGCGAATGTGAACATTGTGGCTGCCACGAAAAGCAGCATGGTGATTTTTTTGATTTTTTTGTACATGATTTTTTTATTTAATAGTTAATATTACACTATTTACATCTCATACAAAACTGTTTCTGAGATTACCATCATATCATCCCTAATGCAATTATCACTAATTAAAACAGGAACAATATCTTTTATTATACTTAATTCCAAGGGGAATCCTGTAACATTATGCTTTGTTACAGCTATGACCTTTGCAATGGCTATTGTAAAAATTTCATTATTTTTAGTGTAGAATTCTGTACTGTTACTTGCTTCTAAATTATAATGAATCCATTTAGTAAAACTATTGTTAAATGCTTCTTTTTGAAAGGACAAAGAGCTGTCAGGGAACGATGCTTTTATCATTTGGAATAAGGAAAAATATAAGTCACTAATGGGATATGCCTCGGTATTTATAGAACTGATGAAGGTGTCGTGATTAGATATATTCACATGACATTTTTCATGCACTGGTAATAAAAAAGTATACAATTCAGGTTCATTGTTATTATTCTGAAAATAGTTAATTGAGATACAAAATACTGTATCAACATTTATTTCCAATGCATTTTGTGCGTTCAATCTTAAAAAGGAAATCATACCAATAAAGAAGATCAATCTTTTCATAATTCTCATAATACTAATGAATTTTTGTTTAGGTGGGTTCTATAAATTCATTTTTTGACCTAAAGATGGCATAGAACCCTTTATTCCTCCTTTTAGGTTATTTAACTTCTTTTACAGCCTCATTTATCGAATAGGTTTCGAGGAGTGATTTCGGTTGCAAAGTTACACTTTTTTCTTCATTTACGACAATAATTAATCAAAAATAACTTTAAATGTTACTAAATCGTATATTGACTATAAAATGAAAAAGTGAATTGTGAACTTCATGAATTGTGAACTTCATGAATTGGGAATTTCTTAAAAAAATGATTTTTCTTTCGCATATTTGCGATTATTTTGAAAAATTATGTATTTTTGCGGTCGAAAAAAATCAATTTGACGCAACTTTTAAACTGATTATTAACTAAAACTGACAAATATGACATCATTTGCTTCGCTTTCGGCATGGGGCTGGCTCATCCAGTTTTTCATCATCATCATTGCGTTGCTGGTGGCCAACCTTATCAGGTGCAATGTGCCTCTGCTCAAACGCAGTTTGCTGCCTTCGGCTTTGTTAGCAGGGCTGATTATCCTGTGTCTGAAACCTTTCGGGTTCTTCTCCGAGTTGGTGAACAAGACTTCGATGGAGGTTATCACCTACCACGCCTTGGGCCTCGGCTTTGTGGCTATGGCGTTGAAGAATAAGAAAATCAAGAGTGCCACGACGACTATGAAGGTTGTGGAGACGGGTGCCGTGACGGCCAGCTCGTATATCATCCAGGGCTTTGTGGGACTGCTGGTGACGATACCTTTGTTCTTGTTTCTCAGAAACGAGAACTCGTTTTATGCTTCGGGATTGCTGCTGCCTATGGGTTACGGCCAAGGCCCGGGACAGGCGTTGAACTTCGGCGTGACCTATACCGGCTGGGCCGCTGACCAGGGCATCGTGTTCCCAGGTTCCGATTTCGGCCTCAGCATAGCCACGGCGGGCTTCATTGTGGGCAGCCTCGTGGGTGTGGTGTATATGAACATCCTTCGCCGCAAGGGTCGCCTGAAACTCAAGGCGGGCGACTATAAGGAGGTCTACACGTTGGAGGATTATGAGTCGGAGAACGAGATACCTCATGCCGAGTCGATCGACAAGCTCACGGTACAGATTTGCCTGGTGCTGTTGGTGTATTTCTTCGTGTTTCTGCTGATGCTCGGAGTGGAACAACTGGATTTGGGCACTTTCGGCACCAAGACGCTGAAGCCTATGGTGTGGGGATTCAACTTCCTTTGGGGCACTTTGCTGGGTGTGATGGTGAAGTTTTTGATCAACCGCCTCCGCAAGCGCCATCTGATGCAACGTGAGTATATCAACAACTACACCCTCGACCGTATTGCGGGCACCTGCTTCGACTTTATGATTGTTGCTGGCACGGCTGCCATCGATTTCAACAACCTGCGCGGGATATGGCTGCCGCTGGTGCTGGTGTGTACGCTGGGTGCCGTGGTGACGTTCTGGTATGTGCTTCGCTGCTCCAAGCATCTCTATCCCGAATATCAGTACGAGGGATTCTTCTCGATGTTCGGTATGCTCACAGGCACGGCAAGCAACGGCATGATACTGCTGCGCGAGATAGACCCCAAGTTTGAGACCCCCGCAGCCAACAACCTGGTGCTGCAGACCATCCCCGCTATAGCCTTCGGGTTCCCCGTGCTGCTGTTGATGGGCTTTGCCCCGCAGAGTTTCAAGGCCTGCATCATCACCTTCGGCATCTTAGCCGTGGCGTTCCTCATCTTCGCCACATTCATCTTTAGAAAAAAATGGTTTAAGAAAAGAAGTGAAAAGTGAAAAGAAAGATCACATATCACATTTCACAATTCACATATCACATCTCATCATGAAAAAGATTTTAATTATTGTATGTCTTTTAGCCGGTATGGCTTGCGCCAATGCTCAGGATTCGTTGGCCACAAAACAGAATATCCGCACGGGGTGGACCTTCGGGGTGCTGCCCAGCGTTGCCTACGATGCCGACCTCGGTTTGCAGCTGGGCGCTTTGACCAATATTTACTATTTCGGCGATGGAGCCATCTATCCCGAATATTACCACTCGTTCTATGCCGAGGCGGCCTACACCACTAAGCATTACGGCCTCTTCCGCCTGAGCTACGACTCGAAGTACCTCATCCCTGGCCACCGCCTGAGTATCGACCTCACCTATCTGCCCGACCAGATGTGCGACTTCTACGGCTTCAACGGCTATGAGTCGTATTTCAACCCCAACTATATCGACCCCAACAGCCCCGAATACATCTCTCGCGCCTATTATAAGATGAAACGCGACATGTTCCGCTTCAGCGTCGATTTGCAGGGCACCATCAACAAGCCTTGGTACTGGAACGGTGGTGCGGGACTGCTGTATTACAACTACGGCAGCGTGGATGTGGGCCGCTTGAACAAGTTTTCCAAAGAGGGCAACGAACTGCCTGCGGCACTCTCGCTCTTCGACGAATATGTGGGTATGGGCTATATACCTTTGTATGGTGTTGCCCCCGCCTTTCCTGGCAATATCAGCCAGGTGGGTTATCACCCCTACCTGCATGGCGGCATCACCTACGACACCCGCGACCGCCAGCAGAATCCCCGCACGGGCATCCATGCCGACGCTTTCCTGACCTATTACGCAGGAGTGGGCGATATGTCGGGTTGCGACGACCTGAAACTCAACGCGACATGGCGACACTATGTCCCCATCATCCCCCAGCGGCTCACCTTTGCCTATCGTTTGGGCACACAGCTCAATTTGGCAGGCGAGTGCCCCTTCTACCTGAACACCTACATCAACCAGCTGTATATGCAGCGTGTGATTTATGAGGGATTGGGTGGTGCCAACTCCATCCGAGGCATCATGCGCAACCGCATCCTGGCCCAAGGCGTGGCTTTCGCCAATGTGGAGTTCCGCGTGCAGGTGGCCCATTTCAAGATTGGCAAGGAGAACTTCTACGTCGGTTTGAACCCATTCATGGATGCCGGTATGGTGGTGCAGCCCTACGACAGGGTGGTCAAAGACCCGCACGATGTGCTCTTCTCAGACCCGACCAATCCCCTGCCTACCGAGTCCGACTACGACGAGAGCAACCTCTATCGCCCGCACCTCTCGGCAGGTTGCGGCCTGAAGGTGGCCATGAACGACAACTTCGTCCTTAGCGTCGACTGGGCCACAGCCCTCGACAAACAGGACAACGGCAAGTTCAGCAACATCTACATCAAGATGGGATATATGTTCTAATTTTGTGAATAGTGAATAGTGAATTGTGGTGGGAGGCAGCCGTCATTTGTCAATTCACAATTCACTATTTGAGAAAATTCACCGTATTGTCGCCGAATTTCTTGTTTATCTCGTCGGCAATCTGCATCAGTTTCCGCTTCTTCTCGTCATGAGGCTCGGTGAAGAGGTCGAGCTGCATGCCCTCCACCTCGGAGATGTCGCTCAAGATGACGCCCGCCTGCTTGTAGAGAAAGCCCTTGCGGAAGAGGCTGTGCAGTAAGGCCAAAGCAGCCTTGACGAGCGAGGGCGTGTCGGACGTGGGGGAGGTGAGTTTGACGCTCTCGCCGTTACGGTACTGGTCGAGGTCTTCGCGGTGGCGGTTGGTAGAGAGGAACACGGTGACGGTGCGGCACACGCTGCCTTGCCGTCTCAACTTGGCGGCACATTCAGACGCATAGGAGCGAATCTCATGCTCAAGGGTGGCAACATCGTCGGTCATGTAGGCAAAGGTGCGGCTCTGTGAGATGGAACGTTGGCGGTCGGGCCTGTGCAAGTCGATGCTGGGGATACCATGCAGCTCGCGCCACGTCTTCACACCTGGCGTCGAGAGTATTTTTCCCACCATCTTCTCATCAAGACCCATGAAGTTGAGAGCCGTCAGAATGCCCATGTCGGTGAGTTTCTTGCGGTATTTCCGACCTATGCCCCACACATCGGCAATTTCCAGCATCGAGAGGGCCTTCTCGCGACTTTCGGGCGTGAGCACACAGATGCCGCCATAGCCTTTGTAGTGTTTGGCGTAGTGGGTGGCCACCTTGGCGAGGGTGTAGCTCTGCGAGCAGCCGCAGCTCACGGGGATGTGCGTGGTGTCGTAGATGAGGTCCTTCACCTTCTGGGCGTAGCGGCGAAGCTCGTGGGGGTCGTCGAGAGGCAGTTCTCCAAAGAATTCATCGACGGAATATTGCACGAAATCTTGCACAATCTCCTGTCGTTGCACGGCTTCCATAATCTGGTGTGAGATACGGCGGTACTTCTTATGGTCAACAGGGCAGACGATGACCTCGTTGAGTTTGATGAGGTTGCGCACTTGAAACAGGGGGATGCCGCGTTTGAGTCCCAGGGCCTTGGCCTCGGGGGTGAGGGCGAGGATGATGCCGCCTCCGTTCTCGTTTTCGTTGGCCACGACCACGGGCTTACCTGCCAGCCCTTCGCGGGTGGCTACCTCGCACGAGGCGAAGAAGGTGTTGCAGTCGATGTGCAGATACATAATGTCGGGCCTTTGGGTAGAGACTCTCTAAATTTTCAGCCCGCAAAATTACGAAAAAATTCCGACATGTTGAATAATGTGAATAGTTAATAGTGAAAGGTGAAAAGTGAAAAGTGAAAGGTGAAAGGTGAAAGGTGAAAAGTGAAAGGTGAAAGGTGAAAAGTGAAAAGTGAAAGGTGAAAGGTGAAAAGTGAAAGGTGAAAGGTGAAAGGTGAAAAGTGAAAGGTGAAAAGTGAAAGGTGAAAGGTGAAAGGTGAAAAGTGAAAGGTGAAAAGTGAAAAGAAAGATCACGTTTCACATTTCACATTTCACATTTCACAATTCATAATTCACATTTCTCAATTAAAAAACACCCAGCCACACAATATTATTGAAGTAACTGCGTTAATAAACAAAAATGTCTATTCTTATGAAATTAGTAGCACGACTGACTTTTGTATTTCTTTTTGTAATGGGACTCATTCCCGTAAAGGCACAAAACAATGTCACCATCCGTGGCGAGGTGGTAGGCGGGGCAGGGAAGGAGGTGTCGCTATACCGTTATAGCGATATGCTCACCCGCACCGAGGTGCTTGTAGACCATGTGATTATCGAACAGAACCATACTTTCGAGCTGCACGGCTACACCAACTATACCACCATGATGTTCCTCCAGATAGAGAACTACAGCCAGTCGTTCTATGTGGAGCCTGGGCGGGAATACGAGGTGTATATCCCCCGTTTTGACTGGGATGTGGACGAGAAGAAGAATGTCTTCCTCGACCCCGAGGTGCTGCCGCTCGAATTTGTGAACATGCCCTCCGACGATTTGAATGCTTTGATAACCCGATTCGATGCCGCCGTGGCCGACTATATCGACGGTCACAAGGTGTTCTTCGACCCCCGTTTCCGCCCCCAACGTCGCTACTTCGACAGCCTTGAGGTGGCAGTGAACAAGGCGGTGCCCAACACCAACAACGAGTTCTTCAACCGCTACAAGCGTTACCACTTGGCCGAGCTGCGCTACACGATGCGCTTTGAGTCTCGCCGACATACGGTGGAGAAATATATTCAAGGACAGCCCGTGATGTATTATGACGACAACTATATGTCGCTGTTCACAACAGTTTTTGCCAATAGTGTGGCGAAAGGAATGCGCAAGATTTCGGCCACGAGATTGGGGCAGCTGGTATCCTCGCTCAAAGTCGACCAATTTCTCGATTCGTTGGGCACAGACTCGTTGCTGCACAATGAGCAGGTGCGCGAATTGGTGGCCCTGCAAGCCTTGCAGGAGGCGTATTATCTGCCCCGCTACTACGAGAGCGACAAGGTGGTGAGGATGATAGACATGATAGGCACTAAGAGCAAATTCTCCGACCATCGCACCCTGGCCCAGCATCTTGCGGCAGGTTTGAGGGCCAAGGAGAAAGGCGTCGAGGTGGCTTCGTTCACCCTGCCCGATGTGGACAAACAGATGGTGTCGTTAGAGGCGATGAAAGGGAAATGGGTGTACCTGTCGTTTGTGAGAGTGGGCGACCCCAACTGCATCGGCGAGGTGGAAACCATGGCCCATTTCAAAGACAGCATCTATGCTAAGAACAGCAATGTGGAGTTTGTCACCATCTGCTGCGACCGCGAGTTCCAGAAGATGTACCATTTCTTAAAAAACACCAAGAAGGGGAAGCGCTACAATTGGACGTGGCTCCATTTTAACGGTAACTACAAACTCTTGGAGCAATACCAAGTGGTGTCGTACCCCAGTTTCATCCTCATCAACCCCGACGGACAAATGCAATACACCGTCACCCCGTCGCCCGCTTCGGGCTTTTTGCTCAACGCTCCTTGGCAACCCAAGAAGGAAGTTGAAGAGAAGCCGTTCTTCCTCCGATAATCGAGATTCTGCCTCGGCTTTTAGCCCACTAACAATTTGGTGTTGAAAAATAATGTGCGCTTAGCGTATGCATTATTATATTTATTTGTAATTTTAAATTTGGAAATAAAGTAAGTATATTTATGCAACGTATTAAAGTTCTTTTATTTGCAGTTGTCTTGACTGTGTCGTCGATGTCGGTTTTTGCACAAAAATCGAACTCGGAGGAGGCTATCAGGCAGCTCTACCGCCAAGCGGTTGACTTATATCAGAAGGAAAAATTCGCTTCGGCACAGAATTTGTTCGACAAATTGACGCTCCAATCATCCGAAATCGAGGAGCAGATGGCCGACGATGCCTGTTACTATGGGGCAGTGTGTGCCGAGAAATTGGGCAACAAAGATGCTGACTTCCGTTTGGAGGAGTTCCTGCGCCTCTATCCGCAGAGCAAGCACCGCAATATGGCCTATTTCTACTTGGGCAACTACCACTATTCGGCAGGCGACTACGACAAAGCCGTGCAGTACTACACCAAGGTGCAATCCCGCGAGGTGGAATACGGCCATCGCAGCGAGTACAACTTCAAGGTGGGCTATTGCTACTTCAACGCCGAAGACTATGACGAGGCAAAGAAATATTTCTCGCAGGAAATCAACGGCAAATCGAAATATACTAATGCGGCGCTCTACTATTACGCCCATCTTCAGTACATGGAGAGCAAATACGACCTCGCCTTGCGCAACTTCCAAAAGCTCCAGTCCGACAAAAAATTTGCCAAGATAGTGCCTTCCTACATCGCCCGCATCTACTACTATTTAGGCAAAGACGACGAACTTCTTGAGATGGCTCCCGTGCTCTTGGTCGAAGAGGATGTCTTTAAAAAGAACGAGATACGCCAGATGGTTGCCGAGGTCTATTTCAACCGTGGCGACTATAAGAACGCCCTCGACTATTACGCTGCCGCCATGGCCAGCAAGGACGACGACCCTGTCGAGGAGCCTTCCACAGTGACCGCCACAGGCAAGAAAACCAAGAAGAGCAACACCATCAATCTCGCCCCCGCCTCTTGCACTCCGCAGGACAGCTACTACCAGATAGGCTATTGCTACTACATGCTCCATCAGTATGACTCGGCACAGTTCTACCTCTCCAAGAAAATCACCTGTGTGGACAGCGTGGCACAGCACGCCCTCTTTATCCTTGGCGATGTCGATATCCAGTTGGGCCGCAAAAGCGAGGCCCGCAGCATGTTCTTGCAGGCTTCCACCATGGACTTTGACGCCAAAATCAAGGAAGACGCCCTCTTCAACTACGCCAAACTGAGCTACGAACTCAACGCCAACCCCTACAACGAGTCCATCCGCTCGTTTGAGGACTATTTGGTCAAATACCCCAAGACCAGCCACCGCGCCGAAGTGCAGGAAATCCTCACCTCGCTCTATTTCAGCACCCGCAACTACAAGGACGCCCTCACCCTCATCGAAAAAATGCCCGAGCGTAGTCCCGTGATGAATCAGGCCTATCAGCGCATCGTTATCAACCGTGGCATCGAGGTATTCAACACGGGCAACATGAAATCCGCAGCCTCCTATTTCCAAAAAGCCACCAAAATCAACGCCATACCTAAATATACCACCGATGCATACTACCTTTATGCCGAGACACGCTACCGCATGGGCGACTACGACGTGGCAGGCAAGACCCTCGACCGCTTCATGCTCAGCAGCAATGCCGCCACCTCGCCCTACTATCGTCAGGCCCTATACACCCACGGCTACATCTGCATGAAGAACAACAAGATTGCCGATGCCGAGGACGATTTCAAAGTCTTCCTCCGTTTGGCCGACAGCAAGATTGACAACCACCAAATCAACGATGTCTACAACCGCCTCGGCGACTGCTCCTACCTCAAGGGCGAATACGCCGATGCTGTCAAATACTACGACTACGTCATTGAGGCCCGCGACGCCGATGCCGACTATGCCACCTACCAGAAGGCCCTCTCTTACGGCGCTATGGGCAAATATCACGAGAAACTTTCCTATCTCAATCAGATTTTTGAGAACTACAATGAGTCCGCCCTGGCACCCAAATCGCTCTTCGAAATCGGCAACACCTACCTTGTTTCCGACAACAACGAAATGGCCATGCTCTACTTCAACAACTTCCTCCAGCAATATCCTCAGAACACCCTGGTCAAGACCGCCCTGCTCAACAAAGGTCTCATCTACTACAACACCGACCGCAACGACGAAGCTTTGGAAGTCTTCGACCAACTCCTCACCAACTATGCCGGTACCGACGAGGCCCGCGATGCTCTCAGCACCGTCAAAAACATCTATGTCAGCCAGAACCGCGTCGACGAATACTTCAGCTATGTCAAACGCACCACAAAGACCAGCGTATCCTCCGTCGAACAGGACAGCACCACCTACATGTCTGCTGAAAACCTGTATATGAACGGCGACTGCGAAAGCTCCGTCAAAGGCTTTGAGAGCTACCTCGACAAATTTCCCGAAGGCCTCTTCTATCTCCAGGCGCACTACTATGCTGCCGACTGCCTCTTCCGCAATGGCCAGAACGAGCGTGCCCTGCCCCACTTCGAGGCCGTCGCTGCTGCCGCCAAGAACAGCTACACTGAGCGTTCTTTGCAGAATGCCGCCAACATAGCCTTCAACCTCAACAACTTCACCAAGGCCCTCGACCTCTATGGGCAATTGACCGTCATGGCTGAAAACGACAACAACCGCATTGCCGGCAGGGTGGGAGTGTTGCGCAGCTGGAGCCGTCTGGCACAGTGCGACAGCGTTATCGCCGCCGCCAATCGCCTCCTGGCCGAAAACAAGATAACCGACGAACTGCGCGACGAAGCCCGCATAGCCATGGCCCGCTGCTACTACGAGAGCAAACTCACCTACCCACAGGCCGATAGCCTCTATGCCTTCCTGAAGAACAGCACCAACGGCGACTATAGCGGCGAGGCTTCCTACCGTCAGGCCGAAATACGCTTCCTCCAGCAGGACTACACAGGCGCCGAACATGCCATCGAAGCCATCATCGCCGACCCCGTCAACGACTACTGGTTGGCCAAATCGTTCATCCTCTGGGCCGACATCTTCTATGCCCGTGGCAACAACCTCCAAGCCAAACAAACCCTACAGAGCATCATCGACAACTACGAAGGCGAAGACCTCGTCCAGCAGGCTCTGCAAAAACGTAACGCCATCCTTGAAGAAGAAGGCGCCGTGCAGCAGCCCGAAGACGAAGAAGTAGTCATCGAACTCGAAAGCGAACCTTCAGCAGAATAACCCGCCCCGTGCGAAACAATCGTAACCCCGCGTAATCCAAACAATCGACAAAAATACACCAATATGAAATACAGCACAAAAATATCGGCAATCCTCTTGACGGCTTTCCTTGCCGCCCTTGCGCCTGTAGCCCAAGCACAGTCGGACAGCAATGTCTACAACGAGCGAGTCATCGTAACCAGCCGTTTCAAACCCGTAGTCGACGAAAGCAACAAAATCAATGTCGCCCCTACCATCACCGACACGGTAGCTACCATGCCCAAAAGTTTCACCTATGACATATCCTCGCGACGCCTCACCTCGCTCTATGTCCCCTCGCGAATCAAAGCCGCCCGCATCATCGGCGAACCCGCCACAAAACTCTACAACAACTACCTCAAATTCGGCTTTGGCAACTACTGGTCTCCCCTGGCCGAAATCTACTTCAACTCCACCCGCGACCGCTATAAAACCTACGGCCTCCGTGCCACCCATCACTCCTCCTGGGGCACCATCGGCAAACCCTGCGACACCCTCCCCTCGCCATCGCACTACGGCCAGGCTCCATTCTCTTTCACCGATGTAGCCCTCTTCGGCAAAATAGTCACCAAGAAAAAACTCCAGCTCAGCGCCGACCTCTCCTACCAAAACGACTTCAACCGCTACTACGGATTCAGCGACAGCACCTTGAAAAGCGTCATGAACCTCGTGCGCGACTCAATCGACAAAGCCGACTATGCAGCCTCCTACAATGCCGTGGGACTCAATTTCGGACTCAAAACCCTCAACACCGACGTCAACGCCTTGGGCTATGAAGCCAACGTCAATCTCACCGACATGTTCGCCTCCTACACCCAGAACGAATTTAACGTCAACTTCGACGGTAACATCCACTACGGCTTCACCATAGCCAAAAAATACAAAGGCATCGCCTACCTCCACCTCTCCTACGGCGGCTACACCACCAACTTCAACCCCACCCAGCTGCCCTTCGGCGCCGACCCCACCATGCAAGCCATGCTCCTCGACCGCGACGACAGCACAGGTATCTGCGCCCTCGGAGGCCGCAACTACCTCAACCTCTACAAAGCCAACCCCTACATCGACTTCCTCTTCCAAGGCTTCAAAATCCATGCGGGAGCCGTAGTGGTAGAAGATTCCTACAACGTGCCCGACGGCGGCATGGTGCATGTCTACCCCGACGCTGTGCTGAGCAAATCCTTCCTGCGCGACCTCTTCAACATCGCCCTCGGCGCACAAGGCAACACCGACGCCAACGACTGGAACAGCATCCGTCTCGTCAACCCCTACATAGCCCCCAACAGCCTCATGCGGGCCACAAGCCACTACGACTTCTTCGGCAACATCCGCTTCAACTTCAGCAAAAAAATGGACCTGAACCTCTATGGACAATACAGCATCCTCGACGACGACCTCTCCTTCCGCCTCGACAACCGCTACCTCCTCCACAACGTCTTCACACCCGTCTACGACAGCCTCTCGCGCATCAAAGTCGGCGCCAACTTCGTCTTCATCAACGACGAAATGCTCCAACTCGAAGCAAAAGGCAACTACTATATCTATAACAACCGCAAAGCCGATACCGCCGCCCTCCTCCTTTACCGCCCCACCTTCGACGCCGCCCTTTGCGCCAAAGTCAACTACAACGACAAAATCATCGGACGCCTCGAACTCCAACTCATGGGCCGCACACCATATACCTCGACTCTTGCAGCCGACGGCACCGACAGCACCCTCTACCTCCCCCTCCGCTACGGACTCAACCTTGAAGTCGAATACCGCCACAACAAAGCCCTCAGCTTCTTCCTCAAAATCGACAACCTCCTCTTCCAACGCTACTTCTATTGGCAAAACTACCCAAGCTATCGCGGCCTCTTCATCCTCGGCCTCACTTACACCATCCCCAATTAATCCCGTATTCGTATGACCTACCAACAAACATTAGACTACCTCTTCAACAGCCTGCCCATGTACCACCGCATAGGCCAGGCGGCCTACAAAGCCGACATCACCAACACCGTACAGCTGATGGCCCACCTCGGCAACCCCCAACACCGTTTCCGTACCATCCATGTGGCCGGCACTAACGGCAAAGGCTCCGTATCCCACATGCTCGCCTCCGTACTCATGCAGGCAGGCTACAAAGTGGGTCTCTACACCTCGCCCCACCTCGTCGACTTCCGCGAACGCATACGCATCAACGGACAAATGATTCCGCAACAAAACGTCACCAAATTCGTATGCCACCACTGCGACTTCATGCAGTCCCTCCAACTCAGCTTCTTTGAGATGACCGTGGGGCTGGCATTCGACTATTTTGCCGCCGAACAGGTTGACGTGGCAGTAATCGAAGTAGGCATGGGCGGACGCCTCGACAGCACCAACGTCATCACCCCCGACCTCTGCGTCATCACCAACATCGGCTTCGACCATACACAATTCCTCGGCGACACCCTCGACAAAATCGCCGCCGAAAAAGCCGGCATCATCAAAACCGCCGTCCCCGTGGTCATAGGCCAAACACACCCCGAAACAAAACCCGTATTCCTCGCCAAAGCCGCTGAAATGCAGACCCCAATCCACTTCGCCGACGACCGCTACACCATCTTTGAAGAACCTCACGCCGACACCCTCGCCAACACCGACCTCCTCTTCCGCGTCCGCTGTGCGCAATCCCCATCCCCCTTCGCCGATACGCTCTTTCGCTCCCCCCTCAGCGGCAGCTACCAGCTCCACAACCTCGCCACACTCTTCCAAGCCCTCGAACTCCTCCCTCAGGCAGGCTACCAAGTCTCACTCGACAACATCCGCAACGGCATCGCCCGCACCATCGCCGACACAGGCCTCCACGGGCGCTGGGAAAAAATCGACACCCACCCACTCACCATCTGCGAAACCGCCCACAACGCCGACGGCATCGACGCCATGCTCCTCAAACTCTCGCAAATGCCCTACCGTCGACTCCACATCGTCTACGGCTGCGTCAACGACAAAGACTATTGCAAAATACTCCGAATGCTCCCGCGCCACAACACCACCTACTATTACACCCAGCCCAGCGTCCCCCGAGCCCTGCCCGTAGCACAACTGGCCGAGGCAGCCGACGAAATGGGCATGTCGGGGCCGCAGTACCCTTCCGTGACTCGAGCCATCGCCGCCGCCCGCCGTGCCGCAGACCCAGCTCACGACCTCGTCCTCATCACAGGCAGCATTTTCCTCGTAGCCGACGCCATGAGAATTGAAAATTGAAAATTCGGGTTCCCGATTCGAACGATTCGGGACTACAAGAGTTGAAAGTTGAGAAAACCCTTCATGGCCTCATGGCATGGCAAAACTCGCTGTAGTCTCGCTGTAGCCTCGCCCCCTGAGGCGAAGATTTGCCGACCATGAAAAAAAATTAAAAAAAGTTTCAAAGATTTGATATTTTTCCAAAGTCGGATATATTTATATAGTGAAAGGTGAAAAGTGAAAGGTGAAAAGAAAGTGCGCACTCGTTTCACAAATCACAATTCACAAAACACAATAACAAATTAAAACTTAAACAGATTATGGCAATTATAACGGGAATCAACACCAATCTCAGTGGCTCGGCTGGAAACATGACTTTCGGCGGCAGGAAGAACCGCGAAGAGCAAGCCCCCGACTTTACCCTGACCCTCAGCGCGGACACCACGATGGAAGCAATAGTGCTTGAGGATTAACCTCCTCTGGAAAATCCGGAGCCTCCGGACTCTCCGGCCCCCCCTTGGAACTCCCGAAAAACCCTCCGGAACCTGTGAAAATGGCAATTGCATCCCTTTTCTTTTTTGTTTGCTTTAATTATTTGAAAAAAAAATTGTATATTTGCAATATGGTCTGGCTTTATGGATAGTGTCGTAAGGCTTTAAGGCTGAAAGGTTAACCCTATAGAAAATGGACTACAATTATTCCGAAATCGAGCCTAAGTGGCAGAATTATTGGCGTGAGCACCATACTTACCGTTGCTCCAACGACTCCGACAAACCTCATTTTTACGTCCTTGATATGTTTCCGTACCCCTCGGGTGCGGGGCTGCATGTAGGTCATCCGCTGGGGTATATAGCCAGCGACATCTTTGCCCGTTACAAACGGCTGCGCGGCTTCAATGTGCTGCACCCTATGGGTTACGACGCCTACGGCCTGCCCGCCGAGCAGTATGCCATTCAGACGGGGCAGCATCCCGCCGTCACTACGGAGAAGAATATTGCCCGCTATCGCGAGCAACTGGACAAGATAGGCTTCAGTTTCGACTGGGAGCGCGAGGTGCGCACCTGCGACCCGAAATACTACAAGTGGACGCAGTGGACTTTCGTCCAATTGTTCAACCATTATTACGACACCGAGTTGGACAAGGCTATGCCTATCAGCCGTTTGGTGGAACGCCTTGAGAAAGGCGAGGTGTGCCCAGAAGGGGAGAAGGAGTGGAAGAACATGGACGAGGAGGAGCGTCAGGATTATCTGATGAATTTTCGTTTGGCCTATCTGGCCGACATTCCCGTGAACTGGTGTGCCGAGTTGGGCACGGTGCTGGCCAACGACGAGGTGGTTAACGGCCTTAGTGTGCGTGGCGGCTACCCTGTAGAACGCAAACTGATGCGGCAGTGGAGCCTACGCATCACGGCTTACGCCCAACGTTTGGTGGACGGTTTGGAAGAGGTGGATTGGACGGACTCGCTGAAGGAGATACAGCGCAACTGGATTGGTCGCAGCGAGGGTGCTGCCGTGTGGTTCCCGCTGGCTGCTGACCCGAAGTCCGATTTGCTGCCCGGTGCTCAGGCTTGCGCTGGACAGATGACGCCTACCCCTGTGCCCAGTTTCGAGATTTTCACCACCCGTCCCGATACCATTTTCGGAGTCACATTCATGGTGCTCTGTCCTGAACACGAGATGATAAGCCGCATCACCACCCCCGAGCAGCAGGCCGAGGTGGAGGCATACGTTACTTGGGCCAAGAACCGCTCCGAGCGTGAGCGTCAGGCCGAAGTGAAGAAGGTGAGCGGTGTGTTTACGGGTGCTTTTGCTGTGAATCCGCTCACGGGCGAAAGAATCCCCATCTGGGTGAGCGATTATGTGCTGGCAGGCTATGGCACGGGCGCCATTATGGCTGTGCCCGCCCACGACAGCCGCGACTTTGCTTTCGCACGCCATTTCAACCTGCCTATCCGTCAAGTGGTAGCCCTTGACCCCAACGACCTTTCCGACCCCGCCACCTGGGAGGAGAGTATGGATGCCAAGACGGGTTTCAGTGTGAACAGCGGCTTCATCACCGGCATGAAGGTGAAGGAGGCCATGAAGGCCGTCATCGACCGCATTGAGGAGATGGGCATAGGGCACCGCACGGTGAACTATCGTCTGCGCGATGCCATTTTCAGCCGTCAGCGTTACTGGGGCGAGCCGTTCCCGATATATTATAAGAACAACCGCCCTGTGGCCATTCCCGAGGAGTGTCTGCCGCTGTGTCTGCCCGATGTCAAAGAGTTTAAGCCCACGGCCACGGGCGAGCCTCCGCTGGGACATGCCGACAATTGGGCATGGGACGAGGCGAACCGCTGTGTGGTGTCGAAGACGAAGATTGACAACAAGACTGTTTTCCCGTTGGAGTTGAGCACTATGCCTGGTTTCGCGGGGTCGAGCGGATATTATCTGCGCTATATGGACCCCGACAATACGGAGGCCTATTTTTCGGCTAAGGCGGTGAACTATTGGCAGAATGTGGACTTGTATGTGGGCGGTGCGGAGCATGGCACGGGCCATTTGATTTATGCCCGTTTTTGGAACAAGTTTTTGTATGATATGGGTCTCAGCGTTCGTCAGGAGCCTTTCCAGAAACTTGTCAACCAAGGCATGATTCAGGGCCGCTCGAACTTTGTGTATCGCAGCAAAGAGGACAACAACCTGTTTATTTCCAAGAATATCGAAGGCAGAGCCGCCAAGACGGTGCCAATACATGTGGACATCAATATTGTGAACAACGATGTGCTGGATATTGAAAAGTTCCGCCAGTGGAGGCCCGAGTTTGCAGAGGCCCGTTTTGAACTGGAGGATGGCAAGTATGTGTGCGGATGGGAGATTGAGAAGATGTCGAAGTCGATGTTCAATGTGCAGAACCCGGACGATTTGGTGGCACGCTACGGAGCCGACACGCTGCGCTTGTACGAGATGTTCCTCGGCCCTGTGGAACAGGCGAAACCTTGGGACACCAACGGCATTGAGGGCGTGTTCCGTTTCCTCAAAAAGTTCTGGCGCTTGTTTGAAAACGGCACCGATGCTCCTGCCGACAAAGCTCAAATCAAGATACTGCATCAGACAATCAAGAAAATAAGTGAGGATATCGAACGCTTCAGTTTCAACACTTCTGTCAGTACCTTTATGATTTGCACCAACGACCTCTCGTCGACAGGTGCTGTGTCGAAAGAGGTGCTTGACAAATTGGTGGTGCTTATTGCCCCGTTTGCTCCCCATATAGCAGAAGAACTGTATCACCAACTGGGACACGAAACCAGCGTGTGCGATGCCGAGTGGCCCGTGTTCGACCCTGCCATGTTGGTAGAGGACAGTTTCACTTATCCCGTGATGTTCAACGGCAAGATGCGTTTCACCCTCGAATTGCCCACGGGCATCACGCAGGAGGAGGCTTTGGCCGCAGTGAAGGCGGACGGCCTGGGTCAGAAATGGCTTGACGGCAAGGAACCCAAGAAGGTTGTCTTTGTGCCGAAGAAGATTATCAACATTGTGGTTTGATGGTAAAAAAGTTTAAAATAATAATCTGATATTCTATAAATAATACTCAATAAATGCTCAGTCGTCACTTTTTACGTTCAAAAGTCCTTCAGACAATCTATGCCGCCCAGGCAGACCCCACCGACATTGTAGTCGTGGAGAAAAACTTTAAGCACAACATACAGCGATTGAATGACCTGGGAGCCATACAGGTTTCCGCCCTCGTGCATTTTGCCGAGGTGGCAGGCATAATGATGGATGAGGCGCAGCACAAATATCGCCCCACTAAGGAAGAACTGAATCCGAACCGCCGTTTTCCCGAGAATGTGTTTCTTCAGAGAATTGCCGACAATTACGATTACAGGCACATTTGTGAGGGTGCGAAGGTAAATTGGAGCGGTGTGGAATACGATGAGGTTTTCCGTCAGGCTTTCATGCAGTTGAAGCAATTGCAGATATATCGTGAGTATATAGTTACGGAGCCTTCTTTCGCTAACGACCAGCAGTTTGCCCTCAAGGTGTTCAAGTTTTTGATGAATCAGGATTCTCTGCTCGAACTTATCTATCCGCAGAGTCTTTGGTGGGAAGATGATTTTGACCAGATTGCCCAGTACAATTTTATGATGCTCAAGTCGTTGGACGAGAATATGGACGAGTCGACCACGTTGCCGCGTATGTATGATGTCCGCAACGAGAAAGATGTGGAGGCATACGAGTTTGCCCGCAATCTGATGCTCGTTGCCATACGTCACAAAGAGGAGGTGGCCGACATGGTGCGGAAGCATCTCAAAGGTTGGGAGTATGAGCGTGTGGCAGGCATGGACCTGCTGTTGCTCAATATGGCTATCGGCGAGTTGACAGAGTGTCCTTCGATTCCCGAAAGAGTAACGATAGACGAATACATAGAACTCTCCAAGGAGTTTAGCACCGAGCGCAGCAAGTTGTTTATCAACGGTATACTCGATAAACTCATTATTGAACTGCGTTCGGCAGGACGTATTGTGAAGACAGGTCGCGGACTGGCGCTGCCCTCGTACGAACAGAACTGGGAAGAGGACGAATAGTATGATAATAATTGAATGACAATAGTTATGAAACGTATATTGGTATTCTTGCTTCCGCTGTGGCTGATGGCTGCTTGCGGCAACAATGCAAACAACAACGACATCGATGTTGACCTTATCAGCAATCCCAATAGTGCGGCGGGTTTTGACGATGCTGCTCCGATGCCGAAGATTGTTTTCGACTGCAACAATCACGATTTCGGACGGCTGTCGGAAGGCGAGAGCGTTAGCTACAGTTTCCATTTTCGCAACCAAGGCAACGCCGATTTGGTTATTAGCGGATGCAGCGCCTCGTGTGGATGCACGGTGGCCGACTATCCGCACAATCGCATTGCCCCTGGTGAAGAGGGCTATGTTGTGGTTACTTTCAATTCGCATGGCAAGGAAGGGCAGCAGTTTCAGGAGGTTACTGTCCATTCCAACACGCAGCCTGCCGCCACTCGCCTCACCATTGTTTCTCAAGTGTCACGTTAGTAATATTTTTTTTGATAAATCTTTTTAGTAACATTTAAAAAATAACATGGGACAAATTGAGAGGAGAAATAAGGTAGTTCCAATTATGGAGAGACTCGTCAAAGATGACATGTCTTTTGATGAGTTCCGCGTAGGAATCCCTCACGGTTCTATTAGTCTCGTAC